>JBPCMI010000164.1:0-23180 GCA_051002415.1 Pyrinomonadaceae bacterium | reverse complement strand
CCCCATTGCCAATTTTCAATTGCCGAGTTTTTGATGTGATGCTTGCCTAAAGGCCATTGATGGGACAGAGACTTTGAGTTGAACAGAGCTTTAATGGAGAAATGAATTGACTCAAAACATTCTTGTTCGGAACAACGTGAGGGTATTCGGTAAGGGCACGCGGCCCATGCTGTTTGCCCATGGCTTCGGTTGTGATCAGAATATGTGGCGGTTCGTAACGCCGGCTTTCGAGGAGAACTACCAAATCATCCTGTTCGATTATGTCGGCTCGGGAAAGTCTGACCTCCAGGCGTACAGCGCCGAGCGGTACGGGGATCTCAACGGCTACGCACGGGACGTGCTCGACATCTGCGCCGCCCTTGAACTGACGAATGTCATCTACGTCGGGCACTCCGTGAGTAGCGTGATCGGAATGCTGGCCTCGATCCAAGAGCCCGAGAGGTTCGACCGTCTCATTCTCATCGGCCCCTCTCCCTGCTACATCAACGACCCGCCCATCTATGTCGGCGGCTTCGAGCGCGCGCACATCGAAGGACTACTGGACGTGATGGAGAAAAACTATATTGGCTGGGCAAGTTTTCTCGCACCTGTGGTCATGAAGAACCAGGAGCGGCCTGAGTTGACACGTGAGCTTGAAGAGAGTTTCTGTTCTACTGATCCGAAGATCGCGCGGTGCTTTGCCGAGGCCACCTTCTTCTCCGATAACCGTAGCGATTTACCGAAGGTGACAGTCCCGTCGCTCATCATGCAATGCTCGGAGGATACCATTGCGCCCCTTGAGGTGGGTGACTACCTCCAGCGTCATCTGCGCCAAGGCACGTTACGTGTCATGAAGGCTACAGGACACTGCCCGCACATGAGTCACCCGGAGGAGACTATCCGAATCATCAAGGAGTATCTGAGCGCCGCCCGCACCGACTGAGAGATCGTGGAGAGGGCCCGGGGATCGTATGGGCGACACAATAAACACAGCACCATGTGGCTTCCTATCATTCACCGACGACGGCATGATCATAATGATCAACGCCACGCTGCTAGACTCACTCGGCTACGAACTCGATGAGTTGCAGGGCCGGCACGTCGAAACCATACTGCCCGTCGCCGGCCGCATCTTCTACCAGACGCACTTCTTCCCACTCCTCAAGCTGCACGGCAAAGCGGAGGAGGTCTATCTTTCGTTGCGGGCAAAGAATGGGGCGGAGGTGCCTGTGCTCGCCAACGCGAAGCGCCGCGCGCGAGAAGGAACGGTCGTCTACGACTGCATCCTGATGCAGATTCGACAGCGTAACCAATACGAAGACGAGATTCTTCAGGCGAAGAAGGTGGCTGAGGAGGCCACCCGTGCGAAGGACGAATTCCTAGCCGTCGTCTCACATGAGCTTCGCACACCCCTGACGGCGATCCTCGGGTGGGCGCGCATGATGAAGATTGGCAATCTCGATGACAGTACTGCGGCGCGCGCGCTGGACACCATCGAGCGGAATGCGGAATCACAGAACCAACTGATCGAAGACCTGTTGGATTTCTCCCGCATCATCTCCGGTAAAATCCGACTCGACGTGGGTAGGGTCGAGTTGGACTCGCTCACGGAAGCGGCTATGAATGTCGTCCGTCCCGCCGCCGACGCCAAAGAAATAAGGCTCCAGGCAGTCCTCGACCCGAGAGCGGGACCGGTGTCCGGCGACCCCGAACGCTTACAGCAGGTCTTGTGGAACTTGCTGTCGAACGCAATCAAGTTTACGCCGAAGGGCGGGCGCGTGCAGATTCGACTTGCGCGCGTCAACTCCAGCGTTGAAATCACGGTGAGCGACACAGGCCAGGGCATCAGCGCGGAGTTTTTGCCTTAAGTCTTTGAGCGCTTCCGCCAAGCTGATCACACAACGACGAGGCAACATCGCGGCCTGGGCCTAGGGTTGGCGATTACAAAGCATATCGTCGAACTGCACGGCGGAACAATTCGCGCAGTCAGTCCGGGTGAAGGGCAAGGCGCGTCCTTCATCCTTAGACTGCCCATCATGATCGTTCACGACGCGGAACACTTTTCAGACGTCTCTACAGAGCAACAGTCCGTTGTGGGTGAAGCACAGCCAACGAAGTTGACGAGGCTCGATGGAGTGCGGGTGCTCATCGTAGACGATGAGCGCGACACGCGTGGCTTGTTGGTCACGATATTGACGCAAAGTGGTGCCCGGGTACAGGCAGCTGCCACAGTCGCCGACGCGCTGGAAATGTTGCGGCTGAAGAAACAGGACTTGCTGATTAGTGACATCGAAATGCCTAATGAAGACGGATATTCTTTGATCCGCAAGGTGCGAGTTTTAGAGGAGGGGCAGGGAGGAAGGATTCCAGCTATTGCGTTAACGGCGCACGCCCGGGCTTCGGACCGACTTCGAGCACTCTCGGCAGGCTATCAGTTGCATATGCCCAAGCCGGTGGAGCCCGCTGAATTGGTTATGGCAATTGCAAACCTTACCAACCGTGGGCAAAGCCCGTCGTCGGAGACCGCGCCGAACAAGTCATTCGACCGGACGCGCAATTAGCCGGCCTCTCAAATCCCATAATTCGTGCGCGCCGGTCAATTCCAGCGTTCGACGGACGCTTTTGAGCGAAGGGAGAAGACAGAGATGAAGTGGACAAACATCGGGCCCAGAATCGGCTTTGTGGTTTGTTGCGTGGCCGCGCTTTCGGCCGTGTCATTGGGCCCTCCTCAGGCTGGCGCCCAAGAGCGTGCAGAGTTCGATGTCTTTTTCGACAAGGTCACCAAAGCAGAAGCCGAGTTATTTCGAGGCCGTACGGAGTCCCTCAAGGCGCTCTGGTCTCGCGCCTCCGAAGTCACGCTGCTTGGCGTCTCCGGCGGAAGTGGTGACCATGGTTGGGACCAGGTCGGAACACGACTCGACTGGACCAATACGCAGTACTCCGATGGGACTCTGACGGTCGAGCGAATTGCGTCTTACGTAGACGGGAATGTCGGCTACGTTGTACAGCGTGAGAAGGTGCGCTTCAAGGTGCCAGGTCATACTCAGGAGTCGATACTTGAGATCCGCGCGACTTGGATCTTCCGACGCGAGCGAGATGGCTGGCGCATCATTCATCGCCATGCCGATTCGCAGATGAAGCGTCAAGGTCCCGCTGAGCGGAAGAAGTGAACGACGTCGAACAAATCGTTGGACGCGAGCGGCGGGAGCGTGTTTCTCAACTTGATTGCCCGGCCATGCTTGAATGAATTCGCGCCGCCGTGTCAACTCAACCGTTCGGCGGCTAATAGAGTGGCTTGGGAATAACCAGAGGAATCATGTCTTGGATTTTCATTGCGTTGACGTTAGGCATCCTTGTGATAAGCGTTCCTGTTGACGCTCAGGAAAGGCCTTCGGCTAAGCAGTTTGAAAAGATGGTTCGCACAAGCAAGGAGCCGTTGTTTGTCGACGGCGAACGAGTCTATCGAGCTAGCGAAGTAAAACGAAGCCCGGTTGTAATATTCAAACCTGAGCCGATGTATACGGAGAAGGCCCGGAAGAAGAAGGCTGAAGGAATGGTCTTAATGCGGGTTGTGTTTAGGGCATCCGGAGAGGTAAAAATATTGAATGTATTGAAGCGATTACCGCATGGTTTGACGGAGCAGGCGCTGGAGGCCGCAGTGAGAATCAAATTCGAGCCTGCCATACTCGACAGTGAACCAGTCTCACAGACGATTCTCCTTGAATACCATTTCAACCGAAGCTGATTCGATGCTTCGTCGCCGCCGAACAAAGCCTTGCAGCTGACGGCGCGATAGCATGCTTCTCAAGTAGTTCTGTTCCGCTCAGCTTGAAGGCTGATCTGCGCCGCAGCTGAAGCGCAGCGTTGGGCGCTTCGTGCCTGGTAAGAAGTTTTGCGGACGCTGCTCCGTAAGCGCTACCATCCGTACATATCTAAAGGAAGAAACATGCAGATGCGCAAAGAAACTACGAAGATAGCACTCGCACTGTCGGTGGTGATCGGAGTTTCGAGCGCGGCGCTGCTCGGCGCGTGGGCGCAGGCTCAGAACCGCGGTGAGAAGCGGCCAGTTCTGCGTTCGACGATCGCATTCGTAAGTAACCGTCACGATCCCGCTATCGATTCAGCAGTCGATCCACAGCGCGCTTTCCTCGCCGCCGAGATCTACCTGATGGACGGGGACGGCACGAATCCGCGGCGCATCACGGAGAACGCCTACTTTGACTGTTTCCCGGCCCTGTCGCCGGACGGGAAAAGGATCGTATTCGACAGCAATCGGCTGCGCATCGAAGGGGAGCCATTCAATACTTCGGACCTGTTCGTGATGAACGTGGACGGGACCGGGCAGACGCAGCTCATGCGGGGCAGCTCTGCCACCTGGTCTCCCGATGGCAAAGAAATCGCGTTCCACGCCTCGGCGTCAGGCACGGGGCGGCCGATCAATACGAACCCGGGGGCTGCGACGACAGACAGCGACATCTTCGTCGTGGACATGGACGCCTTCCTAAGAAAAAAAGCGCGGCCGAAGAACATTACGAACAACCCGGCGGCGATCGACGACGATCCGGACTGGTCGCCCCGTGGGCGGAAGATCGTGTTCACTAGCCATGCCGTCACCGACAATACCGCCAATCATGTCACCGCCGAGATTTACGTGGCCGACGCGGATGGCAAGGGAAAGCCGGTGCGCCTGACCAATAACGCCGAAGAGGAGCGGGCTCCCGCCTGGTCCCCGAACGGCAAGCACATTCTCTTCATGTGCAGGAGAGGTCCTCCAGCACAAAGCGGGGCGCTTCCGACCTTCGAGCTTTGCGTGATGAACGCCGACGGTACCGGCGTCGCGCGTCTGACCAACAATGCCGTGCCTGAGCTGACCCCATCCTGGTCGCCCGACGGCCGGCAGATTGTCTTCCACAGGGCGATGGGGGGACGGGGGCAATTCCAGCTCTTTTTGATAAACGCAGACGGCACCGGCGAGAAGCAACTGACCTCACCCCCGGGACTCAACGGGTTCGCGAACTGGGGCGAAGTCCATCGCCAAGTTGCGCCGCGGTAGGCTGCGCCCAACAATTCGTTGGACCGGAGCGCGGGGAGCACGTTCTTTGACTTGTTCGGTGCGGCGAAGGTTGTTGCTAATCGCCGCGCCCGGTCAACTCAACCGTTAGGCGCTGAAGAAACGAGCGGGACTCGAAAGCGCGTGATTGACAAGACCGGAAGACTGTTACAGTTACTCACTATGTTGAGGGTTGGACAATCGCATCAGTCTTTGCCCCTTCAGGTTCTAAACAGATTATTTGTGAGGAGAATTCTCCATGAGATGGACACTCGTTATAGCCGTCCTGGCCCTTACAGCAACCTCTATCGCCATGGGGCAAAAGCAGAGCGCAAGGAGAGATCAAAGAAGGAGCGTTGAGCACACCATAAGACAACTGGATAATGAACGCCTTCAAGCGCAGATCGGTGCTGATGCGGTGGCTCTTGACCGCATCTACGCTGATGATTTTATCGGCGTAGGACCAAGCGGCACAGTGAGAACCAAGGCTCAGGTGATTTCAGATTTTACGTCGGGTGATTTGAAATTTCAGTCTATCAGCACGGACGAAGTTCAAGTGCGCGTCTACGGAAACACGGCTGTGGAGACTGGCCTCTCAACAATGAGTGGGCAAGACAGAGGCAAAGCTGTTCCCCGTGACACTCGGTTCACCAGGGTATGGGTAAAGCAGCAAGGGCGCTGGCGGTTGGTTGCCAACCACTACTCGTCACGGACTACGCAACAATAACTGACGAGGCCATGATCGTCGTTAAAGCGCGCCCAACAAAGCCTTGCAGCTGACGGCGCGATAGCATTTTTCTCAAGTAACTTCTTTCCTTCAGCTGGGATGCTGATCGCGCGCCGCAGCTGAAGGCAGGCGTTATGTCTCTAGATTGAATGATCATCAGAACCAAACATATCCAGCCTTTCATTGTTGCCACGCTGCTCATCGTGTTGCCGTCGGTAGCGCTTGCCAGTGAAAGTAGGCCATGGCACAGCGCAGGATGCTCCCGTATAGATTCATCTCGCTCGGCCCAGTTTATTTCTTACGAAGGTGTATCTGCGGGCGCGTCTTATTCCGACGTGGTTTTGAGATTACGCAATAATTCTGATTGCCCCCTTATCATTGAAACAGATGATCATGAAGCGTTTGTCCTTCGGGGTGAGAAGAACGTGGCCCTTCATTATCTGTTGCATGATAGGCGACGCCAGACTCTGAAGCCTGCGTATGGATGGGGCGATTCGGTCTTCACTGTGGAAATCCGCGGCGGCGACTCGGTTTTGTTTCGGGTGCCACTGGTACACTTCAACAGGCGTTTCGATGTGGCGGTCCCGTTTAAGTTCGGGTGGGACGGGAATCATGTTGGCGCGGGAGCCGTTGGCGGGGTCGCGCATTTTGTTTATTTTTTCTTTGATGATGTTCCGACGAAAAATCCTCGGCGAAAGCAGCCGTAATCCGCCGAGCCATAACAAAGCCTTGCAGCTGACGGCGCGATAGCGTGTTTCTCAAGTAGCCATGTTCCTTCAGCTTGGATGCTGATCGCGCGCCGCAGCTGAAGGCCAGCGTTAGGCGGACACGATCAGCATCGAGGCAGAATCATGACGTTCCTGAGAAGACTGCTCGGCAGGCGCAAGAACAACGACATCGTGGTCGCGTGTGAGCTGCACTCGGTCGATCGGATTCGAGCCGCTCTCGATGCGGGACTGGACCCTCGGGCTCCAGTTCGAGGCAAACCTCCCGTCAATTGGCTCACCGAGATGTACAGCAGGGGCGATAACTTCCCCAAGTGCCTGCGCCTGCTGATGGATCGAGGCGCCGTTCTGGACGACCCAGTCGTGGCGCCGGTTCTCCTGAATGACGCCGAGGAGCTTGCCGCGGCGATTCGAGCCAATCCGTCAGTTCTCAATCACCGCACAACGATGGTCTCGGCGTTCACGCCGCTGATCGGTGCATCATTGCTTCACGTGGCGGCCGAGTACGGGAACGCGAACGTCGCCCGCGTTCTCATCGAAATGGGAGCCGACGTGAACGCCAGGGCGTCAATCGACGAGTATGGGCTCAATGGCCATACGCCGCTCTTTCACACCGTCAACTCAAGTCACAATCGCTCCGCGCCGATTTTGAAAATGCTGCTACAAGCTGGCGCGAAGGCTGACATTGCCGTTCCAGGGATCATCTGGGGTAAGGGATTCGAGTGGGAGACGACACTTTTCGACGTGACGCCCATCTCGTTCGCACAGTTTGGCCTCCTTCCGCAAGTGCATCGGGGCGAGAGCGAGATCTACGACAACATCAAGCTTCTCGTTGAGGCCGCCGGTCGTGTAGTTCCACCGCTCGACAACGTGCCAAATCGATATCTCAACCCCAAGGCCGCCTAACAAACAGAGCCTTGCAGCTGACGGCGCGATGGCGTGCTTCTCAAATAATTCCTTTTCCGTCAGCTTGAATGCTGAGCGCGCTCCGCAGCTGAAGGCAGGCGTTGCGATTTCTGAGAGGAGACATGTTATGAGACCAGTCGGTTTGATTATCATATTTATCTTGAGCAGTTGGTCACATTCTTACGCACAAATAAGCACCCATCCACAAGTGGACGGCCCTGTTGCGCAGCATTTGAGCGACCTGGAACGGAAGTGGGATGACGCTCTGTTAGTGAGAGATATTAAAACTTTAGGCGAGTTACTTTCGGAAGACTTCGCCATCTCAGGCACGACCTTTAACAAAAAAGCCTATCTTGATCTAATTAAGTCGATCAGCTTTGAAGCTGAAATATCTCACAAAAGTAATCTTCAGGTTCGCATCTACGGGGACACTGCTGTTGTTTTTGGACGTCATAAGTTCGAATTTATCACGCGAGGCCCGAACCCCCGTTTAGACTTCGCTTTCATGGACGTGTGGGTAAAAGAGAAAGATAAATGGCGTTGCGTGGCAACAGCGGCGGACACGCTTAGCACACTCTTATTCACACTGAATCGCCGATGATATTTATGGCTCTCGCGCCACGACTTGGCAACCATTCATTCCTTGCCCTGAAAGTTGAATGCCTGCGCTCGGCGCGGCTGAATCGCAGCGTTCGGCGCCCATGCTTGTCAAATAGTTTTTCTCTCCCGCTTGAATGCTGGTCGCGCGCCGCAGCTGAAGGCCAGCGTTAGGCTTCTCCGTGATTAAGGATGACGAGAATGCAGACATCGGTGAAAACTTCTACCTGGCTCTTTTTGATTACCTTCGCGCTGGTGTTTTATGGGACGGGTGCATCCTTCGTGGAAAGCTTTGTCAACTACCCAACGTGGCGTCTGATAGGCGCGAACGAGTTCCGTGAGTATCACCAAGCTCTTAGCCCATTAGTCATCGGCTACATGGTAATTCCGATGCTCATCACTACCATATTGACAATGCTTCTCCTGTGGTTTAGGCCAGTTCTTATCCCTCAGTGGGCAATCTGGCTTGCGGTCGTGCTTCAACTTATTCCCTGGGTTTCAACTGTCGCCATTCAATTGCCGATTCAAGTGCAACTGAGCAGTAATGGTTTGTCACTGCCGCTTATCGAACGGCTTATATTCACCAACTGGTGGTTCCGCAAAGTGCCACAGATTATCAATACTTTCCTTTTCTTATGGCTGATGTCTTTACTGCTGCGAAGGAGTTTCCGAGCCGGTGCCGAAGCCTAACAACGGCATGCACCCGACCGCGAATAGCGCAGCTCTCATCCGAAAGACTTGGCGCCAGCGGTGTTACGTGCGAGGCGGGTGATGCCGGGCGTTGGATTTCTTCTTCCTTGGTTAGCTTAGTTTTTCAAATGCAGGCAATTACATTTAAAAATATATTCCTGTCGCTGTTCTTGTCTTTAGCGCTTACTCTCATCTTAGCCGTGCTCTATGCCGTCTATCCGCTGATGTCTGTGATCTTAGGCTCAATATGGGAAGCGATTGTCACGACCGGTCCGCAAACCAGCGGCATCGGCGCAGTCGCTGGTGGAGTCAGTGCAGTGTTCCCAAGGAGCTTGCTCATATTCGCTCTGGTCGTATTTCTTATTAACTTCGCTTTTCTGCAAAAGAGAATCCAAAAGAATTGAGTAGTATTTTCAAATGGCGAAATCCAACAAGCGGTTGAACCGGACGCGCGATCAGCAAGCCCTTTATCTTTCAGGAACTCAGCGCGCCGGTTAACCGCAGCGTTGGGCCTCTGGTTGAGTGGAAAAAAGGAACGGCCAGCCGCTATAGTCCTCAGATGCGCTTCGCCTGGAATGAGAAGTAAGCTGCAAGCAATCTCAGTAAGCATGGTATCTCTTTTGAGGAAGCTACAACGGTCTTTGGTGATCCTCTCTCGAATGCGTTTCCGGATATCGATCGTTCAGTGGATGAGCAGCGTTTCGTTATCATTGGCTCGTCGGATCGCGGTAGAATCCTGGTCGTAGCGCATACCGACGATGGTGAGTTAGTCCGGCTGATCAGCGCTCGAGAGGCAACACAGGGAGAAAGAAAAGCTTATGAAGAAGTTTGAATCAGAGGAAGAGGATGATTTGCGGCCCGAATATGATTTCTCTCAGATGAAGGGCGGCGTGCGCGGAAAGTATGTAAATCGCTATCGCGAGGGAACAAATCTGGTGTTGCTCGATCCCGATATTGCTGCAGCATTTCCGGATGCTAAAGCCGTGAACGATGCGCTGCGGATGGTGCTGAAAGAAAAACAGAGTCCTCAACCCCGTTGAATCTTCCCGCAGAAACAAAGCCTTGCAGCTGACGGCGCGATATTCTCAAGTAACCTTGTTCCTTCACCTCGAATGCTGATCGCGCGCCGCAGCTGAAGGCAAGCGTTCGATGGCTTCTTGTATGCACCGGTCAGTTCCCTTATTGCTCATCGTCCTCGCACTCACGTTCGCTGCGTGCTCATACTCCACGAAATTTGTCGTCGTAAATGAGTCTGATCATCCGATTGAGGTTCGCTATAAAGTAAAGAGATTTCCAAACGAACCAGCCACTTTTACGGCCAGGCCCGCCAAGATTGCGGCATCGCAGGTAGGTACTCGCGACAAAGCGCAGTGGAGAAATTTAACAGCAGATGAGTATCAGATTAATCAAGAAGAGCGCACCCTAACCGTCAAGCTGATGTCACACGAAGCGCTCTTGGTGAGGAGCATGTTTCACTACATCGGGGATGAAGATCCGAACGACGTAGCTGAGTGGCCGATCGATGAACTTAGTATTGTCGGCCCAGATGGCGGCATGACATTTACGGGGCAGAAGGCGCGTAAGTCTTTCACTTACGTCTCAAGAGTGCTATATGCGCTGACCTATCAGAGACATCGCGCCATCGAACAAAGCCTTGCAGCTGACAGTCGCGATAGCATGCTTTCTCAAGTAGCCTTGTTCCTTCAGCCTATATGCTGATCGTGCGCCGCAGCTCAAGCCGGCGTTAAGGCACCCTTGAGGTTCTTTTGATTATGGAAACGGAGAATGGCTATGAGAAGGAAGATCACCTTAGGTAGTAGCTGGTGTTGCTTGGCTTTCCTGACACTGGCAGTCTATCTTCCGCCAGCTCACGCTCAGTTTTCAGCAAAAATTCACCAAGCCACACTGGTGGAGTCGGACCAGAAAACGGCGGAGGTCTCAACCGAAGACGTTCGGAGCATTCTCGCGGAGAAGAGGGCTACTGTCTTTGACGCACGCCCGTTCAAAGAGTACGCGACGAGTCATATCCCAGGCGCGGTCAATGTTTCGGCCAAGCGAGGAGTGCCGATCTCACTCTATGTCTCTGATGTCGCCGAGATCGGGCGCGTACTGAAGGGCAACAAAGCAGCCCCGATAGTTCTGTACTGCAACGGGCCCTTTTGCGGGAAGAGTAAGCGACTGGCCGCTGAACTGGTGGATGCCGGTTACACGAACGTCCGGAGATATCAACTCGGCATCCCAGTCTGGCGGGCACTTGGCGGGGTGACGCAAATCGAGCCTGAGGGAATCCGATATGTGATCGAGAACGACCGAACCGCAGTATTCATTGATGCCAGAGAGGCCGCAGAGTTCAAGGCAGGCAGCACTGCGCAGGCGCATAACATTCCGCAAAGTGGGCTTAGGCCTGGCAAAGATGTTGGTGAGATTAAGGCGGCAAAAGACGACGGCCGTTTGCCAATGGAGGACCACAACACACGTATTATTGTCTTTGGCAGGGCAGCTGAACAGGCTAGGGCTGTGGCAGAAGCGATTGTGGGGGAGGCTTTTCACAATGTGTCTTTCTTCGATGGAAGCTTTGAGCAATTCAGATCAGCCTTGCGGCCTTAGGCCGGTCTCCAACATCGGCATGCATCCGACCGCGAGATAGCGTTGCCTTCATCCGCAAGAATTGAATGCTTGATATATTCGTGGCGGGTGATGCCTGGCGTTGGATGTCTTCTTCTAAATGATGCGGTCACACTGATGACCTTCGGCGCGTGTTGAGGTATGTTGGCTGGTGGTTGTTAATTCACAATTCCGATCGAAGAATCCCGCGTCGCCTTAGGCCACGTTATGAGAATCCCGGGATGTCACATGATGAAACCGGCGTCACGCTCTCTAAACCTGGCCTTTTCTGCAATCATCATAAAGCTCTTCGGGGCGATACTTTTGATAGCTGGTATTTTGCGGTTGTTTGGTTTCGGGAAAGATGAGGGCGCGAATTTCTTCGAGCTGAAGTCAGTCTTTCAGCGCCATCCAACAAAGCCTTGCAGCTGCCGCCCCAATCGCACACAGTTCTTACTCCGTTTAGAAAACTCGTAGTCAAATCAGTGAACCACGCTTTACTACCAAGAGGAAGGAGAACAATGATCAACAAATTCGCGTCCATTGTGCTCGTCGCGGCGCTAGTCTGCACCCTCGCCGGAAGGCCGGCGTTCGCCGATACGCCAAAAAAGCCTGGCGTTAAAACACCCGGGACAACTGTCCGATCGGGTACCGTTACTGAGGTGGGTAGAGTGGCGAATGAGGAGTTGCGAGCGGAGATACTCAAACTTGTCGCCGATGCCAAAGCAGAAGGTAATGTTGTTAAGTTCCCCCGTCCGCAAATTCAACCCACGCACAGAAACAATCTTTCTCAGGGAGCGAAGATCGCCATCGGCGTGGCCATTGCAGTCGCGGTGGTAACGGTAATACTTGTCAGTAAGCGTTGCGACAATGAGCCAGGGGCCTGCTAGAACATAGCTTTAACCTGTAACCGCGAAATGGTCCTTCCGAGCGGAGTTCTTAAAACTTTATGACGGAGGGGCATTCGGCGGCGCGAGCTGAAGCCATATGAAGATGCGGTCGCCTCGCTTTCAAAATGCTTAAGATTCGTCGAGCGCGACAAGAGGACTGCCACTCGATCGGCAGCGTGCATGCTGCTGCTGTGAAGGGCATATGCCCAGATCTCTACACGCCTGAAGAGATTCAGGCTTGGGCGGTTCCGAAGAAAACCGAAAGCTATGAAGAATCGATCCGCAGTAAAGAATTCTTTGTAGCGGAAGATGGCGCTTCCATTGTGGGATTCGGCGTGCTCAACCAGGACATTGCTGAGGTTGAGGCCGTCTACGTTTCTCCAGGAGCCGGCCGGCGTGGTATCGGACAAGAGATCTTGCGGAAGCTGGAAGAGCGCGCGAGGGCTCGAGGCATAAGACAGGTGAGGCTGAACGCCTCTTTGAACGCAGTCTTGTTCTACGAGAAGGCCGGCTATGTTGCTCAGGTACGCTCGAAGTATCGATTACTCACAGGGGTCGAGATCGCCTGCGTTCCGATGCTGAAAGTGATTACGCAAGAGGCGTCGGAGCCTAAACTATCGGAAGGTGACAGCGGGAAAGCTACAGTTAAGTTATAAAATACCTACCGCAAGGGCAGCTTAGGAGTAGTCTAAGACGCCGGTTTGGATAATCTCCAGACGATCAAGGGTGCGTGGCAAGCAACCAACTGCGAAACTCTTATTCATTCTTAGATCGGTCACACCTCGTCAATTCCGACGTTCGGCTTCTAAACAGACCAAAGGGGATTAACCATGCGAACTTTGGCACAGAAACCGGTGGCTTCTCAGCAGAATGCGTCTGCCACCACGACACTGCTCGGTCGGGCTCACTTCGGGCAAAGTCGTGGAGTTAACTCGCTCCTTCATTCACAGCGCACGAATCAAGGCGCGCAACGGAATGCCGAAGAACGCGAAGTAGAATTGGCTGGTAAGACCTCACCCCGCCTGGCCCACAACTTCAGCCAAATACCTGTACATGAGAATGCGGCAATAAAGATTCGACCAAAGTTGCGGGTCAACACTCCCGGGGACGAATTTGAGCAGGAAGCAGATCAGGTTGCTGAACAGGTGATGCGAATGGCGGACTCGCAGGTCATCCGGCGCAAGTGTGCCTGTGGCGAAGGTGCAGCGTGCGAGGAGTGCAAGCAGGGGGCTCCGCTAGTGCAACGCGAAGCAACTTTCAATGCAGGTAAAGTAGAAGCCTCGTCGATAGTGAATGACGTACTTCGTTCGCCAGGCCAGCCGCTGGATGGCGCCACGCGGAGCTTCATGGAGCCGCGCTTCGGCCACGACTTTAGCCGTGTGCGCGTGCATACCGATGCGCTGGCGGCAGAGTCCGCGCGGGCTGTGAATGCCCTGGCTTATACCGTCGGGCAGGATGTGGTTTTTGACTACGGCCACTATCGCCCTGGTGCGCCGGACGGTAGGAGGCTGCTTGCGCACGAGCTAACCCATGTCGCGCAGGGTGGTGACGGCAGTCTCAGGCGCAAGGCCAAGACGGCGGCTGACGTGCCGCAGCTAAAGTTCGAGCCGGCAGTGCACAAGCCGCCTTGCGCGTGCGTGGTCTTCTTACACAACGACGAGCGGAAGGCGAGGAAGACCGCGCGCTTGATGCACACCAACTGCAGGTACAACCTCGCGATGGTGGAGGACCCGGCCGCGTTGAAGGCTAGAGGGATCCAAGTCCCCAAGCACGGCGAACAAGACCCGAACTCGCTCTTCCCGGCCGAAGTCATCAACGCGTGCCTGGACGACGAGAAGGCCTGCCAGACCTTCGTCACCGACAAAAAGTCTTCAACGAAAGGGGACGAGATTCTTGGCGTCACCCAGCGCCAGTATTTCCTCACGATTAAGCAGTGCTCGAACGATTTCACTATCCCCGTTGTCGGCTTGCACAACAACGTGCTCAGCGACACCGCGAGTTACCGCGCGAAGATGGGGAGCAAGGGCGTTGCCGACCTGAATGTCGACGTTGACAAGCGCGACAAGGTAAAGAGTGACGAAATTCTCGCCACCATCCGCAAACTGATCCTGGAGAAGTTCGGCACGTCCGGCGAGAAGCAGACACTCAATACCCCGAGGATGACCAACATCTTCCGCTGGTGCTTGAGCGATGACATCGAGCAGTGCCACGTCGGAGACCCCGAGCATCCCGACAACGTCGTCTGGGTGACAAACCCCGCGGACTTCGACAAGTTAAAGACGACCAAAACCAACGTCGTGTTTGAATCGCAAAAGCCGAAGGCCTCCACCAGCGAGTCCAAGGGGGACCTGTCAACCGCGTTCGTGATTATGGGGCTGCGGCTGGCCGACCAGGTGGGCCAGCAAGCCATGATCGCGAAGGATATACTTGCGGAGAAAATCATAAATGCGGCGACCGTCAGGCTTCGGGAGTTGCTGCTCGTTGAACCCAGGCCTGTGGACGCTGCGGAGAAGGCGAAAAAAGACAAGGCTCTTTTCGACGCGCTCACAGCTATTGTCCAACTTGGGGACAAGTTCAAGAATCTCCGCTTTGCCAACATCGAGACCGAAGGTAAGGAGTGGGGCAAAGAGTCGGAAAGGGTCGCAAACTACCGCGCTATCGTCTCCGTCCTCACCGCCCTCGGCATTCACTGCTGCGACGTCGCGGGGAAAGGCGACGCCGACGTGGAGGCCGGGCTAAAGGGCGCCGACGTGTAAGGGGCCTAGTTAGGAGGAGCGAAATGTCGAGTTCCTTGCGATGGTCCCCCGGCAGTCGTTCCCGGTTCTGGAGGTCCACCGTTCGAAACGTATCGCTAAGGCAAGTAGGAGTAACGTCTTCCGAATCACAAGGGTTCTTCTCGTTATCGGGAGCATGCCCGGTAGGATCACCAATTCTTCCGTCCCACGTCGGAGCCAGAGGTTTTACGGGGCTCGCACCATAGCAACCAGAGCTATTTACCAACCCAATGTTAGTGCTGCTTGGCATACTAATCTTCGTTTATCACTTCGGTATCGGGATTTATTATGCGAGTGGTATCGAACCGTCACCCATGTTTGAATTTCTTTACAGTATTGCTTTTCTTTGGGCGGTGGTGTGGTGGCTGAAGGCCGAGCCTCGAGCGTCTGCCGTTAAGCTAATTTATTGTTCCGGTGTGTTAGTCGGAGCCGGGTGGGCAATCATAATCCCCTATCATCTCTTCAAGACGAGAGGCGTAAGGGCGTTGATTCCACTTGGTGCTCTGATTGGGAGTTTCCTGGCGGCCTACATATTGGCAGGACTTGTCTACATGATCGTTTCGACTTAGAACATTGCAGTTGAGGTTTGTTGTGAGGTACACGATCGGAGGCCGAGATGGCGATCACACTGTTTGATAAGCACCGACTTCAGCAAGGTTAGTGAAGAGAGATTTAGCTCAGTGTTCCTCAACCCATCTTGAAATTAAGTATTATTCGAAGCGGAGATAATTTACACAACGCCAGCTCGACCAAAACAATATGAATCCCAGCGACGAAAACATAATCGAACTGAGTAAAACGAAAATTGCTCTAGCTATTCTTGGAACAGGTGCCTTCGTGGCGATCGGAATTTGGATGCTGTCGCTAGACGAGGCAAGCATTCGATCCAACCGCAGTTTTAGGCTGTTCCTTAATAACCCAATGTATGTCCAGGCACTGGGAGTTGTGTCGATCATACTTTTTGGGCTCCTCGCGCTATTCCTTATCAAAAAGCTATTCGACAAAAAGCCTGGGCTCGTGTTCACAGATTCAGGAATTGTCGACAACGCAAGCGCCGTCGCCGCCGGGTTTAGTCCCTGGTCAGAAGTCATGCCGTGAAACGAAAACTCAATCAGGCTAACTACAATATGTGTGGTAGTCCAATCACAATCTCGGCGAACGCGCTGAAGATAAACTTTGCAAAGCTGCACTTGCTGTTTGATCAATACCAACGAAATACGGCGATGAGCTATAGGAGTATTACCAGGACCATTAAGTTGAAAGGACTAACTATGAAAAATCTTTGTCTGTTGTTCGTACTCGTTCTAGTAACGCTTACTTCTGCTCACGCCCAAACAACCGCCTCGAATGCCGACGCGGCAGCCATACGGCAAACCGCTCTGGATTACATTGAAGGATGGTATGAAGGGAGTGCAGAACGCATGGAACGCGCACTTCATCCAGAATTGGCGAAAAGAATTGCGCGTACAAATCCACAGAACAATCAAAGCCGGCTCGATCAGATGAGCGCGCTGAGCCTTGTTCAAGGAACACGCAGAGGCGGTGGCAAAGACACACCGAAAGATCGGCAGCAGAAGGATGTGACGGTGCTCGACGTTTACGAAAACGCAGCGAGTGTAAAGATTGTCGCCTCAGACTGGATCGACTACCTGCATGTGGCGAGATTCAATGGTCGCTGGGTAATCGTCAACGTCTTGTGGGAACTAAAACCCAAAACGAAATAGCCGGTGGACGTGTTTCCTCGGACACTACTACCTCACAATTTCGCGACGCAATATTTGCAGCAGCTGCTAAGCGTCCGATTAATCAAGCGGCGACACATCGAGCCCTGGTGTTTCGTGACGTCACCGTGATTGATATGCAAGGCAGTCAATCGCAGCCCGACATGACTGAGTGATCGTTGGCAATCGCCTTGGTGTATAGATTCCCTCGCCAGGCTTCTGAAACACATCTGTTCGACAACGCATATTGTTTAGGAAAAGGAGTGACAGTATGCCGACACCTATTGAACAAATTATTCAGATTGCCGCGCGATCTGATCTTGCACATTTCAGTTTTAAGGACCGGGGCGTTGCGCCTGCTGGGTTTATTAAGGGAATGGCGGTTGTCTATGCGCGGGTGTTTTGCAAGTTGAAAGCCGGCGATGGGGCGGCTATTGAAATGGCCAAGGCAAAGATTCAAAACGAAAACAAGGACGCGCTGGCCTTTTACAATCAAAAATTCGCGGATATCGGAATGAACAATGATACTAGTGGTGTCTCCACTCTCCGACATTTGTTCGTGCTGCTGATCGGCCTGGGAATGCGCGAGAGTTCGGGACGTTTCTGCGAAGGGCGCGACCGTTCTACCTCTAATGTCACAGCAGAGACCGCTGAAGCCGGATTATTTCAAGCCAGCTTTAATGCCAGAACCGCGAGCCCGCTATTAACGACTCTCTTTGACAAGTATTCGACCAACCCTTCCGGCTTCGTAGAGATCTTCCGCGAAGGCGTTATTTGCAAACCGAGGGACCTCGAGAATTTTGGTTCTGGTAAGGGCGAGAAGTTCCAGCGTTTGTCGAAGGAGTGTCCGGCTTTCGCGGTTGAATTCGCCGCAGTCATATTGCGAAACATGCGTAAGCACTTTGGCCCCATCAATCGCAAAGAGGCGCAGGTTCTAAAAGAATGTGATGTCATGTTAAAGGCCGTTCAGCAGGCCGTCGATAGATCCGACCTCTGTTCCGCGTTCCAATAGGATTGTCACTAATGGAAACTCTCCCAAACCGCACCTTCCTCCTTCTACATGAAGATATCTGGACTGGAGTTCGCCCGCCTACCTTTTCACGATGAAATCCTTTTGCCAGAGCAATCATAGATAGATGGAGTGGCGATACACCTTACAAACAAACAAAACTTTACGGAGGAAGGCATGATGTCTAAAGTTGTCCGCTCTTTCTTTCTGTCATTGGTAGTGTGCTCGGTAACTTTGGTTAGCGCTCAGGTCAGCAATAATCAGACAAAACAGGACCATCATTCAGCGGCGGGTTCGGTCCTGCCGATGCCCGCAGCTTCGCCCACACCACATCTGATTTCCCTTCGCAAACCGGACGGTATGATCCTGTCGACAGGAAATCTGTACTTCACGTCTCATGACGCAGCCGGGGCGGCGGTGTGGAGAACATCGCAAACCTCCATACCTGGTCAGGAAACAGTACTTTTTTGGGAGGCCGGCGCGACATTTGGTGACATCGTTTTCGCCCAGGTAGATGGCAGGTTTTTCGGATACTTTCTTGCACGGAAACAGGGAGTCCACACGATTAGGCGCGTTCCCTTAACGGGAGGACCAGCCACCGTTCTGGCGACAATATCGAACAACATAGACATTGAGAATAGCCATCGCAACCTCATCACTGACGGCGTGAATATCTACTGGCAGGACGACGTTGCTGTCCGCAAAATCCCAATCGGAGGCGGCCCGATGACGGTGATCGATCCTTCCAATCCAAACACTCCTCTTGCGGGCCTCGGGTTTCAGAATGGAAACATCGTTTACGCATCAGTGGCGGAAATTCGTTTCGTACCGCCCAACGGCTCAAGCGACCCTCCCTCGTCGAGGATCATTGTGACCGCGGCGAGTCGCGTCGTCGCTCTCCACTCCGTGTCTAATGGCGTCTATTGGGGTGACAACAATGGCGCTGTGAAACGAAAAGTGGGCGCTGCCACGTCCACGCTTCAGTCTACCGGCGGTTTGGCCAACTCGATTTCGTCGAGCGGACCTGCGGCCGGCGGAACCGAGGCTTGGACGGAATGCAGCGGATCGCAATGTCGGCTGCACGTGAAATTGCTCTTCTTCGGATTGACGATGCCGGTTGCCAACAACCCTCTTGGCGTGACGGTACTGCCTGGAAGGAGGATCTTTTGGGGTGATGCTGCCGGCATACATCGAAAGACTTTCTAATCGAGAACCACAAAACGCGCCGCCTCGCTACGGCTGCCGGTACTGACCTGTAGATCAACAACGAGCGAGATAACCTACCAACGCATCAACATTACTGCCGCCATCGTCTCTATGCCATCCCAGAGGTTCTGTAAACGAAGATTCTCATTCTCAGCGTGCTGGTTGTTGTCATAGTTAGCAATCGGGACCGTTACAGTAACGGTGCGGAGATGGCTGGTGATAATTGAGAGTGGCAGGCTGCCGCCGAGAGTTGGCAGCTTGACGGTTGGTTGCGCGGAAGTAGATTGCACAGCAGTAATTAGAGCCAACGAGATGGGCAGATCCATTCGAGTGCGTTCCGCGTTATAGCCGCCAGATCTAACAATCACTTTAGCGATCAGTGCGTGCTGTTTCCGTTCGGCGTCGGTCGGGTCACGATCGATGACATAGAAACCCTGCTTAATAATATGAGCCTGCAGTAACTGCACCTGTCTGCGATAGTCGTTTCCTTTTACCAGTCTTAGATCAAGCGCAGCTGTCGCAGTAGTGGGAATAACGTTGCGAGCCAGCTCACCCACGTCGCCGCTACCGACACCGTTTATGTTTAGCGACGGCAGGTTGATTAGCTCGAGCAGACTCTTTCCAGCGCCTTCCGCGTGCGCGAATCCAAGTTGTGATTGCAGTTCCTTGTCATAGGCCGGCGCTTCTGCAATTGCGCGTTGCTCAGCTTCGCCCAGCGGTTCGATCCCTTCATACCACCCGGCAATCAGTACGCGTCCCGCATCATCTTTCATCGAGGACAGGAGGCGAGACAGGATCATCGCCGGATTGGGAGCCCAGTTTCCATAGTGTCCGCTGTGCAACGGACGCTTCGCGCCATAGACGGTTAGGTCAACGTTTTGGTCGCCGCGCACGCCAAAGACCACTTGCTTACGGCCCGACTGGTGGACCGGGCCATCGCAGATGATCCAAGCGTCGGCGGCAAGCAACTCCTTGTTTAGATCGATAATTTCTCCGAGGTGTGGAGAGCCCGCTTCCTCCTCGCCATCAAAAAAGAATTTGAGGTTCACTGAGGGAGTAAGGCCCTGGGCTCGCAACGCATCAACGGCGGTAAGAATCGCCATTACGCCCGCTTTGTCATCCGCAGCTGAGCGCGCATAGAGGCGCCATTCAGGATTGATCGGCTCACCTTCAGCAGGCAGTGGCTGAATTTTTCCGCCTGACTCCAAAGCAGCTGATCGCCAGGTTGGTTGCCACGGCAGAGTCTCGGTCCATTGTTTTGGATCGGTAGGCTGGCCGTCGTAGTGCGCGTAAAAGATGAGCGAATGAGTTGCGCCGGGCGTTTTCCATTCTCCGTACACCGCGGGTGGCGCTGTTTTGGAAGCTGTTTCAAGCAGGCGCGGACTCAGCCCGCGCCTTTGCATCATCTCGCGAACGAGCTCGGCGTTGCGCCGGATGTTTTGAGAATCAGAAGCTACGTTGGGAAATTCAAGCAGGCGCGCGAACTCCGCGATGATTTGCCGTTCATGAGCTCGGCGATAGGCGTCGGTACGCGTCTTAGGATCGGTTTGCGCGACGACTGAGACCGCAACGGCAAGCGTAATAAAAACTGAAAGAATTTGCTTCAAGCTCGTTCTCCGAGGAACGGAATAAGTGACTGCGCGCGCAGGTTAACATTGCGTCCGCGCTTTGTCTTGGATGAAGTGATGAACGCAGCGTCCTAAAATGGTGTGGGGCGGCACTCCGTAGCCGCCCCTCCTTTTGCATTCAGGGACCGCCCACGGAGGGTTCATTATCATCACATCGTCTACTGATCGTTTCAGTCGTGGGTCGACAAAGTCAGAACCGGGTCCTCTCGATCGGCGATTGCCAATTGACGATTGGTGATGATTCTTTCGTTACAGGCCAATCGTCAATCGGAAACGTCAATTGGCAATTTGACGGCCCGGTCGCTACCGCTGCCGGTTCTGACTCTGTCGGCCCAGGACTGAACGGTCTGTGAGGATGTCATGATAGTGAACTGGCACAGGGACGTGTTGCGCAGGCCTAGTCCGGCGTATAATCTCAGCCGCCGAGCCTTAGGAACTTCCCGCCACGGGAATCAGAACCTTCAACGCATTGCCGCAGAGTTTGGAGCCATTCATGAAACCGATGAGAGTGCACCCCGCAATCCGTGCCTTCACTCTTTTGGCCGCCGCTGCATTCGCTAATGCCTCGAGGGCACCTGAGGTGTGTGCGCAACCGAATCCCTCGGCGGATCAGCTTAACCAGCTGATGCAGCACCGGCGAGAGTTGTCGACTCGCGCCGTGGAAGAGACGAGGACTCGCCGCTTCGAAGAGGGAAAGTCGGACAGCACGTTCCCTTCTGACCTGATGGCCGCCAGGAAGGGCGGCGTTGTGCGCGTCCTCACGCGCGAGGAGCAAAAGGCGCTCCAGCATAACGAGCGCGGGCTCGAACTTTTCGCGAAGAACAAGATCGACGCGGCGATGAGGGAGTATCAGGAAGCGATTGGCTCCGACCCAAAACTCGCGGCAGCGCACAACAACCTGGGAACGGCATTCTTCGCCGGCGGGCGCTTCGAGGAAGCCGCGGCTGCGTTCAGCCGCGCGTGCGAGCTGGATGCCGACTATGGCCAGGCGTTCTTCAACCTTGCGCTGACGCAGCTCAGGCTCGGACACCAGAAGGAAGCCAACGAGACGCTGGACGGGGCGTTGCGCGCCTACAACTCGGCAGGCGAGGCCCATTTCCGTGCTGGCCGTTTTAAGCAGGCCGAGGAAGCTTTTCGCGGCATGCTCCAGATTGATCCCGAGAGCACACCGGCTCTGATGCGCTTAGGGCTCGTCTACAACGCCTTAGGTCGCTACGATGAGGCTGCTCAGAACATCAGCCGCGTGACCGGACGCCAACCAATCAATGCCTTAGCACACGAAATTCTGGCTGAAGCACTTTACGGTGCACAGAAATACGAACAGGCTGCGGCATCGGCTGAACGAGCCCTTAAGCTCTCGCCGGACTCCTCCGACGCGCACTATCTCGCCGGTGTCGCGCGGGCCTCTCTAGGCCAACGCGACGACGCACTCGCCCACGTCGCCCGTCTCCAGCAACTAAAGTCGACCGACCTGGCCAAACAATTGTCGGACTTCATCAACAAGAAGGCGCCGCCTAAACAGTAGTGGCTTCGCGGCCGTTGTTGCCGATTTTCTCATTGAGTCTAAAGGTTGGTTATAATCGACGGGCCGATAACTCGTTCGTCAAAGCGCGAACGATGTGTGCTGCGAATCTATTCACCCTATCAAGAACACCCGAGACAAATCATGAATACACTTTGTTCTGAATTAAGAAGTAATCCCCAAGTCATCAACTCTTACCGTCTTTTGCGTCTCGCCCTTCTGGCGTGCGCACTGTTCCTGGTGTCGCCCATAGTTCGCGGCCAGCAGATCGTCTGGCCGCAGTTCCGCGGGCCGGACTCGAATCCCGTGGGAGCCAATGCGCGGCTGGCCGAACGCTGGTCGAAGACCGAGAACGTTGAGTGGTCGCAAGAGATCCCCGGCCGGGGGTGGTCGTCGCCAATTGTGACGGGCGGCAAGGTGTACATCACCACGGTAACAACGGAGGGCAAGTCGAAGCTGCCGCAGATCGGGACAGAGTACAGCAATGAGTATGTCGCGGAGTTACTGAAACAAGGACTCCCGGAGAAGGAGGTGATCGATCGCGTGACCGCGCGCGACACAGAGTTACCGCACGAGGTAACCCTTCATTACATTCTCTATTGCCTGGATCTGAAAAGCGGCAAGGTGGAATGGCAGAAGGAGTTTCATTCGGGCCGTCCGCCCGGCGGGCGCCACCGCAAAAACAGCTTTGTATCCGAGAGTCCCGTGACCGATGGGAAGTTTGTTTACGTGTATGTGGGGAATCTGGGGTTGTGGGCGTTTGACTTGAAGGGGAAGCCGGCGTGGTCGACGCCGCTCGAAGCGAATCCAATCTACCTCGACTTCGGGACGGGGAGTTCGCCGGCGCTGGCCGAGAATCTGCTGGTGATCGTGAACGACAATGAGAAGCAGCAGTACATCGCCGCCTTTGACAAGAAGACGGGCAAGCAGGTTTGGCGCACGAATCGGGACTTAGGTGGCAAGGGGCAGCGAGTGCAGCGGTCAGGATGGGCCACGCCATTTGTTTGGCGTCACGCGTTACGCACCGAGATCGTGGCACTTGGATCAGGAGAGGTGATTAGTTACGACCTGGCTGGGAAAGAGTTGTGGCGCATGTCGGGAATGTCGCCGTTGCCTATTCCGACGCCCTTCGCATACGAGGGTCTACTTTAT
>JBPCMI010000163.1:0-3460 GCA_051002415.1 Pyrinomonadaceae bacterium | reverse complement strand
GGGCGCGCACCCAATAGTTCTCAGTAAGATTCACCCAGCGCACGACACCGTTTGCGTCCAACAGAAATTCCGCCGGCCGCGAAATGTCCTGCCCGCTCGCTCCCGCCCCGGCATGCAGCAAATCATAACGGCTAATGACTTCTGCATTGGGATCCGAAAGGAACGTGAATGTATATCCCGCCTTCGCCAGCATGTCGCGATTGATTTCCGGGCTGTCGACACTGATGGCCACCGGGCGAATTCCCACTTCGAAGAGTTTAGCTAGATTGCGTTCGATACCCCGGAACTCGGAGTGACAGGACGGTCACCAGTAACCACGATAAAAAATCAGCAACACGCCGCGCGGCTTTCCTGTACTGCTGACGTTGATGGGCGTGGCGAGCAGCTCCGCCAAAGAAGTCGTTTTGCCATTTGCATCGGGAAGCGCGAAGGCCGGTGCCCGGTTCCCGACTCGCGGCGCGCCCTCCGACGCAGGTAACCATCTTGCCATGATGAACGTCATGAAGATGAAGAAACCTATTAAGAGGACACCGAGTACAGCAAGCACAGAGCTGCCTACCTTCGCGAGGCGCGAACGGTCAGGAGTAAACGCCCGGCGGATCCCTATAAACAATAGCCACGCAGCGATCATGAAGAGGATGAGGTTGGCCCACGGCACGTCACGCGTAATAGGAAAGTTAACGAAGAAGAGCACGTAGCTGACAAAGGCGATGATGCTGAGCAGAAAACCCGCCCAGATATGCCAATTAAATCTGCGGATGTTCATTACTCGAGGATTTTACCCGGGTGGGAGCCGATTGGCGATTGCCAATCGCTCCTGTTTGACTTGCTTCTCTTTTCGGCTTAGAAGTGTTTTGTCCAAAAATCAATTCGACGAAGTGAGGCCCTTCAATATGAAGACGCGTTTCTTTTGCTCCATCCTGCTTTTGCTCTCCCTTGCGCTGATGCTCGCTTGCATGCAAGCTCCGCCAACTAATCAACCAGCTAACGTGAACGCTCCTGTTGCGGCAACGGCGGCGCCACCCGAGTTGAAAGCCGGTTTCGATGCGATCCAGGCAAACGACATCATGCAACACACTAAGGTCCTGTCTTCGGATGAATACGAAGGTCGTGGACCGGGCACCAAAGGCGAGGAGCTTACGGTTAAGTATTTGACTGAGCAGTTCCAGAGCTTGGGTCTTAAGCCGGGCAATCCGGATGGCACCTACGTGCAAAAGGTTCCGCTCGCCGGTTTCACTGCACAACCAACCGCGTCTTTCACTGCGGGAAGCAAGAAGATCAATCTGGAGTTCCCCAAAGACTACGTCGCTGTCTCGCGTCGCTTTGTTCCCGAGTCAAAAGTTGAAAACTCAGACATCGTCTTTGTAGGTTACGGAGTCGTCGCTCCCGAGTACGGCTGGGACGACTACAAGGGGGTCGACGTGCGTGGCAAGACGATCGTAATGCTGATCAATGATCCAGCAGTCCCGGACGCAACTGATGCCACAAAACTCGATCCGAAAATGTTCAAAGGCAACGCGATGACCTACTACGGGCGCTGGACCTATAAGTATGAAATCGCTTCCGAGAAAGGCGCGGCAGCGGCAATCATCATCCACGAAACGGGACCCGCGGGTTATCCCTACGAAGTGGTTTCCGGAAGTTGGTCGCGCGAAAACTTCGATATTCAACGTCCCGACAAGAATATGGGACGTGTTGCGGTGGAGTCGTGGATAACCACGGATCGAGCCAAAGAGCTTTTCACCGCTAGTGGACAGGACTTTGACGCTTTGAAAAAGGCGGCCGTCACCAAAGACTTTAAGCCCGTAACGCTAACCGCCAAGGCCAACTTCGACATTAAAAACACTCTCCGCGAAATCAACTCAAACAACGTCGTCGCAAAGGTCGAAGGCTCTGATCCTGCTCTGAAGAACGAATATGTAGTCTATTCGGCTCATTGGGACCACCTCGGGCGCGATCCCAAATTGCCTGGCGACCAGATTTTCAACGGCGCCTTAGACAATGCCTCGGGCACTGCAGCGCTTCTGGAAATTGCCGAGGCTTTCACGAAACTCGCCACGGCGCCTAAACGCTCAATCCTCTTTCTCGCAGTGACTGCGGAGGAGAAAGGCTTGCTGGGAGCGAAGTATTACGCCACCAATCCGCTTTACCCTCTGAACAAGACGGCCGCCAACAGCAACATGGATGGCGTTAACCAATGGGGTCGCACGAAAGACATCACCATGGTGGGTGACGATAACAGCACCTTGATCGATCTGTTGAAAGAAACGGCGGCCGCTCAGGGTCGCAGCGTCAACCCGGATGCGGAACCCGAAAAGGGGTTTTACTATCGTTCCGATCATTTCGAGTTTGCGAAGCAGGGTGTGCCCGCGCTTTACACTGACGCGGGTCAGGATTACATCGGGAAGGATCTAGCCTACAGCAAGCAAAAGCGCGATGAGTACACCAACATCGATTACCACAAAGTTTCAGACCAGATAAAACCCGACTGGGATTTGTCCGGCGCCGTGGAAGATGCGCAGATGCTCACTTGGATTGGTTATCGTGTGGCGCAGGCAGACAAACTGCCGGAGTGGAAAGCCGGATCGGAATTTAAAGCCAAGCGCGACGAGACGATGCAAGCAACGCCTTAGCGCCTTTTTGGAGTGAGGTGATAATCTCGCAGTCAGGAAGAGCGGCTTGCCGCCGCTTTTAGAATCCATCCTTCTCAAAACAAAGAAAACCCGTTGCGCTCTCCCCTTCGCAACGGGTTTCTTTGTAGTCGCCTGCTTACGTTAGTACTGGGGCGACTGAAACTGTTGGGAACCCGCCCGCGCTCTCCCCTTCGCTTGCGGGCCCCCAGCGCACCGACAACCGCGAGGTTGCCGATCTTTGTGGTCAGCGCACGTTGGCTGCCGGCAACGAAAGCGTTTGGTTCAATACCACGCCAAACTCGGTGCCCGACTTAACAACTGCTTCATGACCTTTTGAGAACAACGCTCCAGCCGTACCCAATCCGCCGCCGATGAGCGCTCCAATACCTGCACCTTTGCCGCCTCCGGCTATCGCGCCAATCAGCGCGCCGGTTGCTGCGCCACCGCCGATGAAGACTACATTTCGCTTAGTCGCAGAGCCTCCGGAAACTTCGCCTTCATTGTCTGAATTCATCTCACCGCCGGAAAGATCCGCCAAGTCGCCGTTGAGCGGGCGACTAATACCGGTGTGCAGTCTCACTGCCACGAAATGGACGCCAATCGACCCAGACTTGCTCTTGCGCGAAGCGCGATCGACTGTGGTAACACGTCCGCTGACGATGCTACCCGCAGGAATTACTTCGACGCCGCCGGAATAGACTGGATCCACTACGGTGGTTGAAAACTGATCGCCAACACGTGCCGTCTCAGACGAGATTGTTTGATTCATGCGCACCCGCAAAACTTCACCGGAGTTCACGTTGTAATAAACCACGGCAGGTTTGATT
>JBPCMI010000162.1:0-11554 GCA_051002415.1 Pyrinomonadaceae bacterium | reverse complement strand
GGACGTAGTCTTCGCCGAGTTCTTCAATCACCGACGAGCGCACCATTCGCGTTAGAATTGCAGAGAGCGCCGCCCCGAGCGTAAATGAGGGGAGGATGATGTCGCTCCAATCAAAGCGCCCGGACGGCGCCAGCCATCCAAGTTTCACCGCGAACACATAGACCAGCAGCGGCCCAATCACAAAACTTGGAAGACTGATGCCGATGAGCGCGATCGCCGAGGCAGCGTTGTCGATCCAGGTGCCACGGTTTTTACCCGCGACCACTCCCAGGGGAATAGCAATCACTACGGCGATCAAGAGTGCGATTAGCGCCAATTCGATCGTGGCAGGGTAGCGCTCCAGTATTAGTGATCTGACGGGAGTGTCGTTGCGAAAAGAAAGACCCATATCCCCTCGCAAAATGCCGGACCAGTATTCGGTGTAGCGGTTATCGGAACCATGCCACTGAAAATGGCGGGTGCCCGTTGTGTCGCGCGGGAAAGAAAAGAAAAACGGCGGGCGATCGAGTCCGTGTTTTTGCCGAAACTGTTCAAACTGCTCGGGTGTTGCTTGTTCACCGAGGACCGCCACCGCGGGATCACCGGGAACGAGCTCGATCAGAATGGTGACGAGCGAGACGACAGTCCAGACAACCAGCAGCAGGATCGCGATCCGTCGCAGGGCGCCAAGAATTCTATGCTTTGAGCGTAAACGCAATCTGGCGAGTCTCAGCAACTAGGCTTACGGAAGTCGCGAGGATAATAGCAAACGATGCCCGAATTTTGCGATTTCGTTTGCGCGTGCCGATGCCCGCTCCAATTGGCGGTTAACAAAAAGTCAAAGCGCTCTGAACCAAAAGCGGAAAATTAAGGCGAGGAAGGAAGGTGCAAACAGAGCGCAGCCAGGAATTAAGCCTCGGAATGAGTCGCATGGCCCCGACAACCGCACGCTCAAAAGGCTACATCCCGGCTGCGCTCTCTACTGGTCGCTACCATTGGTTGCGACCAATCTCGAAAAATCTATCGCGGGCGTGTGGCTAAATGCAGTGCTGCAATTCCGCCCGTCAAATTCTGATACTCAACTTGCTCAAAACCAGCTTGCTCCATTCGCGTGACCAGTTCTTTCTGATCAGGAAACTGCGAAACGGAATCCGGTAAATATTGATAAGCGCTCCGCGACCCGCTAATTAAACCTCCAACGAAAGGCAGAAGCTTTGTGAAATAGCCTTTGAACAGAAAGCTAAACCCAGGAACAACGGGTTTTGAAAACTCCAAGATTGCCAGACTGGCCCCCGGTTTTAACACTCGTAACAATTCAGCTAGTCCCCGCTCAACGTTCGAAAGGTTGCGTAAGCCAAAAGCGATGGTTACGCCGTCGAAGGAACGGTCAGTAAAAGGTAACCGCAGTGCGTCTCCTTCGATTAGCGGGATTGGCGCCCGCCCGGCCGGCATCGACTTCGCAACTTTCCGCGCGGCGATGTCCAACATGGGCCGGCAAAAATCAGTAGCTACTACCCTCACCCCAATCGTTTCAAACAACTCCAGCGAAAGGTCGCCAGTGCCACAGGCAACGTCAAGAAGAACCGCATCGTTCGTTTCAAGTCTTTGGCTTAGGCGTTTTGCAACTAACCTGCGCCAGCGCTTGTCCATCTGGCCTGAGAGCAGATGGTTGAGCAAATCGTAGCGCCCGGCGATGGTAGCGAACATCTCGCGGACGCGTCTCGCGTGGTCGTTCTCGATTGCCTTGCGAGTGTCAGACACAGTTAAGCGAAAACCGATTGAGGTATGGTTGCAAGCAGATTGCGAAAGATTTGCGATTACTCCGGTTTCTTGATCGGGATGGTCATTGTAGGTTTGCTTTCAGGTTTGGCAGGACGAGGCACTATCTCGCCCATCATTTCTACTTTGATGCTCGGCTCAAGCGCGGCCTGCAACTGTTTTGCATCCCCAATCACCACGGCTGCCAGCGGAACGTCTTTTAACAGCCGGGTTGCGACTTGTTGCAGATCTGCTGGGGTAATCGCGTCGATTGCGGGCGCCTCAGCCATTCTGTCCTGCAATCCAAACGTATCAGCATCAAGCCAAACGCGTGCGATTCCTTCCGGACGCGCTAAATCTTTCGCGCGTTCTGCATTTAGCTCCGCTTTGGCCCGCGCAAGCTCATCAACGGTTGCCGGAACAAGCATTAACGACTGGATCACTTCCCGAGCTTGAGTTAACGCTTTTGCGACGAGCAAGGTGTCGACGCTAGCGCCCATCACAAACATCCCGGGTAGCACATGCGCCTCATGCCTGACGAAAAGTGGGCGCCGCGCATTTTCTGGCGATAACTTTTCCCATCGTTGCCGCGCCAGAATTCCCAACAGAATGGCTGCATTCAAGTCTCGATCAGAGCGAGCTAATCCACGTACAGCCAGGCGAATTTCGGCGCTCTGATCCGAGGCAGCATTAATGATTAGTGGACGCGAATCTGGAGCGATTGGCTGGCGAAATGTGGTAGGTACGATTTGTTCGCCTTTGCGCCACGGACCTAAAAGTTGCCGGACGGCCCTCACCGCCCGATTGCGCGGCACGCCGCCCATCACTATGAGGGTGGCGTTGTTGGAGTTAAGGAAGCGCTCGCGTGCGAGGAGCAGGTCAGCGCGATCAACGCGGCTTAGACTCTCAGCGGAACCACTGGCGGGACGGCCATAAGGAAAGTCACCAAACAAACGCGCTGCGATGGCCCGATTGGCAGTCCCTTCAGGAGAAATACTCGTGTCCTTGGCAATCTTTATTCGTCCATCACGAATCCTTGCGACATTCTCGGGAGTGATTTGTGTTGTGACCAGGGCGGTTCTCAGAATCTCAATGATCCGTTCAAACTGAGCGGCGCGACCCTTCATAGTTATTGTGATTGAGTCGTGGTCCGTATCGACGTCGAGACGGCCGGCCATTTCTTCGGTGAAATACTCGCGAGTGGTGGGATCGGGAAAGAGAATGTCCCCCAGGACAGCCATTGCACCGGCTTTGCCCTCTACATCAAACGCGGCCCCGCTATGAATTCGCAGGCTCAGAAAAACGTCAGCATCGCCAGGCCGGTGCCAAAGCAACATGCGCAGCCCGTTGAGCATTTGGTCGCGTTCAGGTTGCTGAGGCAGCTGAGCGCGCGCCGGAACCGTCGTGACCAGGAAAGCCGCCAAAAGAAGAAAAGCTACCCTGTGCGGTAGCGTCGCAGCCCTAATTGTTGAAATTAACTTCATAAATACAAGGATGTTGATGATTACGGTTTGAGCGATGGACGCGGTCGACTTAAGTCTGGCGTAACACTGAATTTAGGGGAGCGAGGCCATCTTAGATGCGCGATATTAGCGCGTCAACCGTTTGGCCCGTAAATGCATCATAGGCATGTCGATCAGATGCCAGCGGCCGCAGTTTGGGTGTCGGGCAGGCACAATGATCGAATCGAGGTGGGTCGTATTTGAATTCCTGGGGCCCAGAAATCCAGAAAAAGTTGACGGAAAGCCGTATCTTTTAGCTGTTTGGCGGTAATTTAGGTAGGAAGCGCTTCCCTGAGCTTTTGCTTAAGAGATCGGAGCTTGATTGCCGGAGAGAATCTCAGACGAGCTCTTGTTTGAAAGGGCAAAAAGTGGCGATCAGGCAGCTTTCGTTGAGCTGTACGAACGTCATCGGACCGCAGTTTTTCGTTTTGCCTACCGGCTGCTGGGATCTTCGGAGGCGGCCGAGGATGTCACTCACGATTGCTTTTTGAGTCTGATCAGGAGGCCTGAAGGTTTTGAACCGTCACGAGGTGGATTGCGAACCTACCTTTATGCGGCGGCGCGAAACTTATCTTTGAAACACTTTCGCAGCTCCGGTCGAACGGGTTCGTTTGACGAGCTAAGCGAAGAGCCGACCGGACCTTCAAGGGAACAGCCTTTACACCGGCTACTGGATGGCGAACTTTCCGAAAAGGTGAGAGAAGCGGTCATTTGCTTGCCACCGCTACAGCGCGAGGCACTTGTTCTTTTTGAGTACGAAGGGTTGGCTTTGAGTGAGATTGCCGAGGTTGTCGGCAGTGATGTTGGGGCGGTGAAGGCCCGGCTTCATCGAGCACGTGAAGGGCTACGAGCCACGTTGCGACCCTATTTGAATAGTGCCCTCGAAATTGCTACTTTGGAGAAGCCTTAATGAGCAGCATAGAACCCGGAGATCATCTTGTTTCGGAAGACGAGCTTAAAAGCGTACTAAAACGGTGGGTCGCACCTGAGCCATCAATATCTCTCGATCAGCGCGTCTCAAACAGTTATCATAGGGAGTGGGTTAACGCGGATACAGCTTCAGCCCCGGTTCCGCTTCCGCTAAGGCAAAAAGAGGTAGTCAAGATGAAGTTTTGCTCCACATGCCAGGAAGAGTTTGCGAACAAATTCAGCTTTTGTCCGGTGGACGGGACGCCGCTTACGGCGGTTGTTGAAAAAGTCGACGACAGTGTTACGCGACCGGCGGTGCAGCAAGCGCCAGTGTCTACAACGACTGAACCGGTCTACGCTGCGGCAACAGCTGGAGTTGTGGCCGGGACGTTTGCACCCAAGGGTGAGTATCACCTGACCTTCATCGATGATGCTGGTCTGTCACAGAGACTGGTCGCCGAGCTCAAGGAAGTCGCACATAATTCTGAACTGACCTGGCCGGAGTTCAAGCGCGATCCCTTTGGGTTTACCAAACGAATGGTTGTGGGATACGGGCAGGCAGGCTGGAAAGTCCTGTCGCAGCCAAACGTCGCAACCGGTGTTCTAAGCGCGCTAGTACTGGTGATAACCATGGTGCTGGGTGTGTTTTGGATTGACCGGATTCAGACCCGAAATCAGGAGCAGCAGATCGCTCAGAACAACCAGGATTTGGCTGATCAGATTTTTGATATCCCCGCCGAGCAGCCGACTCCCGATCCAGGTACGGCGGGGTTGAACAAGGGAAGCGGTGGCGGAAGTAAGCCTAAGCCAGAAAAAGCAGCGGGTGGCGGCGGTGGTGGACGCGAAGACCAACGACCGGCGTCATTTGGTAAAACCCCACAGGCATCGTTAACGGTGCCGCAAGTAGTTGCTCCCGACCCGAATCCGCCTACGATCAAGAATCCCTCGTTGCCTGTACCAGCGACCGTTGTTGCTGATCCGTTACTAGTTCCACCAGATGCTCGTGTGCTTCCTTACGGAGACTTCAAATCAAAAAGCAATGACCCGTCGTCAGGCCCAGGTTCCGGCAATGGAATCGGTACTGGCACGGGCGGAGGCATCGGACCTGGTGAAGGCGGAGGTATTGGACCCGGCCGCGGCGGCAACATCGGTGGCGGAGATCGCAACGATGGCGGCGGTGGCCCGGGTGGAGGTGGCGGCGGTGGCGACTACAATCGCATCTTCAGCGGTAAGGAAGTGAACTCAAAGGCTCGCGTCCTCTCGAAGCCGGAACCGCAATACACTGAGGAAGCACGCAAGAATCAGATTACCGGAACAGTGGTGCTGCGTGCGGTGTTTACGTCAGGTGGGCAGGTGACGAGTATTCGCGCCGTGTCTGGCTTGCCTTTCGGGCTGACGGAACGAGCGATCGCTGCAGCACGTCAGATCAGGTTTACACCTGCAACAAAGGACGGCAGAGCAGTGTCGATGTACATCCAGTTGGAGTACAACTTTAACCTGTACTAATCGCCGTACACTGCAAATAAGAATGGCGCTGATTGGAATTCCAGTCAGCGCCTTTTTTTCTTGTAGCGCAAACTGGTTAGTTTGCGAGTGCCAGTTGCGATCCGGAGTAATTACGCGGCGCGCCACAAACTAACAGTTCGCGCTACACCGGCTTCAAGCTTTCGACGAAGCGTTTAATTCGCTTCACACCTTCCTCAAGTTGACTCATTGAAGTGGCGTAAGACAGACGAACATAACCTTCGCAGCCGAACCCTGTTCCATCCGTAACCACAGTTTGTTCCTTTTCCAGAAGTTGCTGCGCGAATTCGTCCGAGTTTCGCAGCCGGCCGCCGAAGCAGCCCGTGACATTCGGAAATGCGTAAAACGCTCCCTCAGGCTCGTCGCATTTAATGCCTGGAACGTCTTTCAGTGCCTGCAAAAGCCAGGCACGCCGCGCGGTGTATTCGGCCAGCATAGCGGCGACAGACTCCTGTGGGCCGTTGAGCGCCTCGATGGCTGCTGCCTGCGCGATTGAATTGGGATTGCTCGTTGAGTGGCCCTGAACATTCAGCATCCCTTTGGTCCACTCGCGCGGGGCTAGGGCATATCCCAAACGCCAACCAGTCATCGCATACGTTTTCGAAAATGAACCGGCGATGCACAGTCGGTTGCGTAAGTTTGCGGGAAGACTCGCTGCGCTAAAGATTTCAGCAGGGGGATAGACAAAGCGCAAGTAGCACTCGTCCGAAATCACATATATCCCGCGATCGCTCAACAGCTCCATAATCTTCCGGAATTCAGTTGGCGCGATGACGCGTCCCGACGGATTGCTGGGCGAGTTAAGAATGATAAGTTTTGTTCGCCGCGTGATAGCGCGTTCGATCTGTTCGGCATTTAAGAGAAATCCCGTGTCCTCAGTCTCAATAAAAACGGGAACGCCGCGCGCGAACACCACGATCTCTGGAAACGTCACCCAGTAGGGTTTGGCAATCAGCACTTCATCGCCCGGATTGAGCAGACTTACCACCGCATTAAAGATCGCCTGTTTGCCACCGGAGGTCGCCATCACCTCCGTACGCTCATAAGTGAGCCCAAACTGTGCTTCGTAAAAACGAATGATGGCTTGCTGCAAGGTTCGCGTGCCGGCCGTTGGGGTATATTTCGTTTTGCCCGCACGCATTGCTTCGGCAGCCGCGTCCTTAATGTTATCCGGCGTGTCGAAGTCGGGTTCCCCGGCGCCAAAGTCGACGACGTTTACCCCTGCCTCGCGCATCGCATCCGCGGCCTGCATGGCGGCGAGCGTCGATGAAGGTTTCATCCGCGCCACGTTTTCGGAAATGGGAAAGATTGAACTCGCGGCTTGCGTCATTTGCGTCTAACCTTCTCCTTCATGCGTTTCTGAACGAGGGCCGGTACCAACCCAGTTAACTTGCCTCCTAATTGAAAAACCTCTTTCACCAGACGTGAGCTGACATAAGAGTATGTCTCGGCCGGCATCATGAATACGGTTTCGATAGTTGGCTCGAGGCGGCGATTCATCAACGCCATCTGCAGCTCGTACTCGTAGTCGGAGATGGCGCGGATGCCTCTTACGATGGCGTGGGCCTTTTGGGCCACCGCATACTGCACGAGGAGTCCTTCAAAAGCATCGACACGAACCTTGCAGCTCGACGTTTCAATTCCTTTTAAGACCTCGTTAAGCATCTGCTTCCGTTCGTCGATCGTAAAGAACGGCAGCTTCTCTGGGTTGATCAGGATGGCGATAATAATTTCGTCGAAGAGTTTGCAACCGCGCTCGATGATGTCGAGATGACCGTTGGTGACAGGATCGAAAGAGCCGGGGTAGATGGCGCGCCGCATGGGAATGGATGGTAAAGGGAAAGCGATGGGAGGTAAAGCTAGGTGGGCCGGGAAACATTTTTTCTATCTGTCATTTCTCATTTTCTATTCGTCATTTGGAAGAACCAAAACGGCCAGTGGATCCCAGGGTTATCCAACAGGACATGGGGTTTGAAACGGTTGCGTTTACTTGAGGGATGGTTATTGACCACTATTCGGGGACTTGGCGTGCTCAACGATCCTTCGCGGATCGGCGTTTTAGTTTCTTCCAATGACAAATGAAAAATGAGAAATGACACATGGAAAATGTATTGTCCCACGGGCCTCTATCTTGACAGGTTCCCCCACGGGTGTTTCAATACCCTCGGAGCGAACGTGGTGAGTTAAGGCGACTTGCGGCCACGTAAAATAATCGGCTAAACAGCTCGGCGAGTCTTTCCCATCAAGACTTATCGAAAAAGGGTTTTGGAAAGCCCCGCGTTGTTTAGCGCGGGGCTTTTCTCGTAAATCGTCAATCGTAAGTCGTAAATCGCGACTGGGGCCAGTTTGGCTGTTCCGGCTTTGAGTTACTATCGGGCTTCACGATTTACGATTGACGATTCACGATTCACGATTCACGATCAGATGAACAAATTCCTCGACACTTTAAAAGAGCGCATCGTCGTCTTTGACGGCGCGATGGGCACCAACTTACAACTGCAGAACCTGACGCTGGAGGATTTTGGAGGCCTGCGGTTCGAAGGATGTAACGAAAATCTTCTGGTTACCAGGCCCGACGCAGTCGAAAACGTTCACATGGCCTTCCTCGATGTTGGTTGCGACGTAATTGAAACCAACTCGTTCAACGGTACGCCTGTTGATTTTGCCGAGTACGACATTGGCGATAAGGCTTACGAGATGAACGTCCTCGCCGCTAGTCTCGCGAAACGTGTCGCCGCAGATTACTCGACGAACGCCAAACCTCGCTGGGTCGCGGGTTCAATGGGGCCAGGCCGCAAACTGCCGACACTTGGTCACATCACCTTTCCTGAGCTGAAAGCAGCTTACGCCGAGCAGGTTCGCGGGTTGCTCGATGGGGGCGCGGACTTGCTGATAGTCGAGACCTGTCAGGATCTCCTCCAAACAAAGGCAGCGCTATCCGCCATCTTCGAACACTTCAAACAGCATCGCACTCGTGTACCTGTAATCGCTCAAGTGACCATTGAGGTTTTTGGCACCATGCTCAACGGAACTGAGATTGGCGCGGCCTTAACTGCTCTCGCGCCTTTTCCAGTTGACCTAATCGGCATGAACTGCGGCACCGGTCCGCGCCACATGACCGAGAGCATTCGCTACCTCTGCGAAAACTCAGCGTTGCCGGTCTCGGTCCTTCCCAACGCCGGTTTGCCGTCCGTCGTGGATGGGAAGATGCACTACGACGAGACTCCGGAGAGCTTCACTGCCCAGGTCGTCCACTTTGCCAGCGACTTCGGCGTGAATGTCGTCGGCGGTTGTTGTGGAACCACGCCCGCCCATTTGAAGCTGGTCGTTGAGGCCATGCAGCGGATTACACCTAAAGCGCGCAACGCTAAAGTTATACCGGCCGCTGCTTCAATTTATTTCCAGCAGCCCTACGTTCAGGATGCGTCGTTCCTGATTGTCGGTGAGCGGGTTAATGCCAGCGGCTCGAAAAAGATGCGCGACCTCCTTGGCGTCGAAGATTGGGATGGCCTTGTTTCACTCGCTAAGGAACAAGAACGCGAGGGCGCTCACATATTGGATGTGAACGTGGATTTCGTGGGGCGCAACGGTGAGAGTGACATGCACGAACTCGCTTCGCGCCTGGTGACCAATATTAAGCTTCCGTTGATGTTTGATTCCACGGAATGGCAAAAGATGGAAGCCGGGCTTCAGCATGCCGGTGGGAAGAGTATTCTCAATTCGACGAACTATGAGGACGGCGTTCCGCGCTTTACCAAAGTTATCGATCTCGCAAAAGAGTATGGCGCCAGCGTTGTTATCGGAACGATTGATGAGGAGGGAATGGCGCGAACGGCAGACGGTAAATTTGCAATTGCGAAGCGTGCCTACGAGCAAGCAACAAGCGAACTGGATCTTCCCGCAGGGGACATTTTCTTTGACCCGCTGGCGCTACCCATTTCTACTGGTATCGAGGAGGATCGCCGCAATGCGCTCGAGACAATAGAGGGTATTCGCCGGATCAAGCAGGAACTGCCCGGCTGCTTTACAATTCTTGGAGTCTCAAATATTTCCTTTGGGCTCAACCCACCGTCGCGCGTCGTCCTTAATTCCGTGTTTCTCCACGACGCAGTTGAGGCAGGTCTCGACGCGGCGATTGTAAACGCCAGCAAGATCGAGCCCCTTAATCGAATTGGCGAACAGGAACTGAAAGTCGCTCGAGAACTCATTTACGATCAGCGTCAGTTTGAAGGCGAGGTCTGCATTTATGATCCCCTGACTGAGTTCACCCAACTTTTCGAAGGCGTGAAGAGCAAGGCCAGCAAGAAGGCCTCAAAAGGTGAAACTGTCGAGGAGCGGCTCAAGAATCACATCATTGACGGCGAAAAGATTGGCCTTGAAGCAGAGCTGCAGAACGCGCTCGAGACTCATCCCGCGCTCGACATCATCAACAACATTCTCCTTGAAGGCATGAAGGTAGTCGGCGATCTATTTGGCAGCGGACAGATGCAGTTGCCGTTCGTGCTGCAGTCTGCCGAGGCGATGAAAGCTGCAGTGCGTTTTCTCGAGCCATTCATGGAGAAGAAGGGCGGCGCCACCGCTAAAGGCACGATGGTGCTGGCCACCGTAAAAGGTGATGTGCACGACATTGGCAAGAACCTGGTCGATATTATTCTGACCAACAACGGCTACAAGGTCATCAACCTGGGTATCAAACAAGCGATTGATAACATCCTGCAGTCGTACGAGGAGCACAAAGCAGACGCTATCGGGATGAGTGGTTTGCTCGTGAAGTCGACGCTCATCATGAAAGAGAATTTGGAGTTGATGAATGAACGCGGCATCGAAGTACCGGTGATTCTTGGTGGAGCAGCCTTGAACCGCCGCTACGTTAATGAAGATCTCAGGCCCATTTATAAGGGTCAGCTTTTCTATGCGCACGACGCATTCGCAGGTCTCCACACGATGGACACGCTAATGAGTGGTTCGGGCGGTGCGGTTGCTGCTGCCGCTGCCGCTGGTGGTAATGGTGAATTGACCAGCTCAACAGTGGATGAGGATCAAGAAGATCTGGTTGGCGAGGACGCAAAGTTAGGCATTCGCAAACCGGCTAAGCCGCGCGGTACGGGCAAGCGAACGGGGGACACGTCGCATACAACTCGTTCGGCGATCAGCACGGAAGTGCCAATTCCGCGGCCGCCATTTTATGGTTCGCGCGTCGATGAAGAAATCCCACTCAAAGATGTGTTTGCTCTTGTAAATGAGACGGCGCTCTTTAAAGGTCAGTGGCAGTTTAAGCAGGGACGAAGGCCGGCTGATGAGTACCAGGCTTTCGTCCGCGACAAGGTTCGTCCGATATACGAAGAGCTGCAGCAGCGGTCCGAACGACAGAAGCTTCTGGTACCGCGTGTGGTCTATGGTTATTTCCCCGGACAGTCGGCGGGTAACGATCTAATCGTTTACCAAGACGATGAGAAGACGGAGCGGATGCGGTTTACTTTTCCGCGCCAGCCGGAAGGTAAGCATCTCTGTCTCGCTGATTTCTTTGCGAGCCGGGAGTCGGGCCGAATGGACGTTGCTGCCTTCCATCTGGTGACGGTCGGCGGGCGCGCTACCGAGTATTCACAGGAACTGTTCAAGGCAGATAACTACGCTGACTATCTCTACTTTCACGGTCTCAGTGTTGAGAGCGCGGAAGCTCTCGCGGAGTTGTGGCACAAACGGATTCGCGAGGAGTTGGGAATCGCCGGCGCTGATGCTGCCCAAGTCACCAAGTTATTTCACCAGGGCTATCAGGGCTCCCGCTTTAGTTTTGGCTACCCGGCCTGTCCCGATTTAGAGGATCAGACTAAACTCTTTGAGTTGCTGGACCCGGCGCGCATCGACGTGGAGCTGACCGAAGA
>JBPCMI010000161.1:0-9079 GCA_051002415.1 Pyrinomonadaceae bacterium | reverse complement strand
GTTCTGCATGGGCGCGTCTTGGTCGCAGACCAGACGCTGACCAGACGCTTCATGGCCTGTTGAGTGGTTGCAATCTGCGAAGAGTTCTTCCTGACTGTGGTTGTGTTTCATTATGTCAATTCCCTTCGGCTGGTTCGAAGCTCTCGGCTCAGTGCCTCGCTCAAAGGAAACACAATTCCACCATCCAGTACAGCCGCACGAATGCTAGTCACTGCTAGGTGATTGAAAAGAAGGAAAACTCTACGAAAAGACTGTCGCGGAAAGTGTAGCGACTACCTGCTGAGATGGAGTGATATGGGTTACACGGCACAGGATCAAAAGGAGTTCCTTCACCTACCGGAAGTTCCAACTGCTGAGCTGAAACAGATGTTGCTGCGGCTATCAGGAGAGCAAATAGGAATAGTTTTTCAGGTAAGCTGATTTTCTTCATCTCTTTGCCGTCCTCGCTGAAGGTTAATTAAACGTCATTCTCCTGCTGTGCCTCCGAACTACGCAAGTCCTCATCGCCGGGAGGTGAACACGCGGACCGACTTTAGTGTGCGAGTTGTGTGCGAACCGAGCAAAACTAGCTAAAACTAGCGCAGAGTACAATAACGAGTAAGTGAGGAAAACCTGAGCAAAACCATGCTAGATCAAACTTGCTGATACTCAGTAAAAGTGTCTGCAAGAGACTACGAATCAGGGGGTCGCATGTTCGAATCATGCCGGGTGCACCATTTATTGTTAAAAAGGCAGTCGTGAGGCTGCTTTTTTGTTTTTGTGTGCGGAAGTGTGTGAAGACTATAGAATCAACGAGAGCCACCTGCATCTACCACTGACGTACCGGTAGATTCCAGAAAAATACCGTCGTCCGCTTTTGTGTTGCGATAACGGTTGGAGGAAAACCTGGTGACAAGCACCGGGGTCAACGTTTGAGCGCCTGTACCTCTTGAGGTCAAGTCGATTGCCGTGCCTGCTAATGCGTTAGCCAAACTTGTTGCCAGCTTCAACGCGTTTGAGTTCGAAGCGATTACGAAATAGGTCGATCCGTTGCTGAGACCTCCAACCGCGTCGCCTCCCGTCGAGTACTTAACCTTGGATCCGGTCTTGTGCCCATGGCTCGGAATTGCGAGCAAGTCGGTTTGCGTGTCTACACTTGTTGCGGGGGCAAAAGTCTTAACCGCCATCGTCCCTACCGGCACCGTCGTGGTAATGGAGAAAGTGACATTGTTGACGGCGCTCACGGTGTACTGCGTATTGTTGAGAAGGACTTTTAATCCGGTAAAGTGATTATAGAATCGAGGGTAACCACCAGGATTGGTTTGGGTTACTTTGGCACCAGAGGCGGTAACAGTGTATTCCACCTCAGACTCTTTGATATTGGTTAGCTGCGTAAAGGGCGTGGACGACTTCTTAAGCGTCATGCCTTCAATCTCACATTCGGCGCACGACTGAAGTTCCACCGCAAACCCGCTCGAAGAATTGCACTGAGTAACGTCGATGTCACGCAGCTTGAGATGACGGGAGGCTTGAACAAACAGGGCCTGTCCTACTGCTCCCTGGACAACGACGTTTTCGACAACTCCGCCAACTGCACCATACACAGCTACTGCTGTATAGAGAAAACCTGCAGACGACCCATCGGTTGATACCTCACGCCCCAACACCCGGAGGTTCCTTACCACCGGGTTAACCAACTGCGATGCTCCTGCCGCCTGCATTGCCACAGCACTCATGTAAATTCCCGGAATAGTAGTGCGCGCATCGACCACAACATTCTCAACGGTGATGTTCTCAACTTTGTTGTCGGTCGTGTTCGGTTCAATGTCGATGGCCGCAAATGATCCGATACTGTTGTGGTTGCGCAGGTCGATATGAATGTCGCGGAAGGTGATGTTTTTTCCGTTGATGACATTCAACAACTGTGTGCCGGTGTTGAGGATTTTGATGTCGGTGACCTCCACGCCGTCTGCATAGTTCCCTTTAGTCGAATAACCGCCGACTGTTATGCCATAAGCGTGAGTGCCATCCAGCACGACATTTCTGACACTTGAGTTCCGCGCGTTGCCTAAAATTATGGTTGAGCTTTGTCCGTTGTGAATCTGGGATGGGTGGCCCTTGATGTATAGATCGCGGATCTGAATGTCCTCGACTGTGCCGTCTGAGCCGGTCACAAACATCATCTTTGCTCCGATCAGATGGGCATTTTTAGGAGAGTTTGATTCGTAGAGAACGGCTCCTGGATCGGCTGTGATTTGACAATGATCATTGACCAGAAACGGAGGATGGGTGGAGGGGAATCCAGTCGCGGTGTTGGTGTAGTCGCCGCGAGTGAAGTGAATGCTCTGCGCGTCAAAGAGTTCAACCGACTTCGTAATCACCCTCGGGAAAGCGATAAACTTCACGGCCTTGCTGCCATTGTTGCAAGCAGCCGCGGCGCGTTCCAGCCTGTCTGAAAGCGAAGTGTTATTCGTATCCCACAGCTCGAGTGACAATTCTCTCGGATAGTCAGTTCCGGTCCAGGTAATTTCCCCTACCGCAAACCCAGAGAACGCCGGACGCTGCGCCTTTGGATCAACCAGACCAAGCCCCTGAAAAGTTATTGTTCCAGCGGCGGTCTTCTGCAGCAGCCCTTCGCGTTCAAACTTCAGTTTAGTTGTTGCCGTAACAACAATCGGCGTCGACACATCCATCGGCGAACTGATGACGAGAGTGTTGCCGGTCGCCGCAGCAAGAGCGCTCGCAAAATTGGGATACCGGTCCGCGGAAATCACGCGCCCTTGGGACTCAGAGCTGGAAGCAATCGGAGTAATAGACGGAGCGAGACGAACGGTTTCGCTTCCGGCCATACTGAAAGAGCGGGACGGAGCAGTAACGAAGGAAAGGATAACCGAAGTCAGTAGAAGGGGCAGCAATACAAAGCGGGCGTAACACATCATAGTTTTCAAAACTTGCGAGAGATCTGGCATTGGCGAATGTAATAGTTCTCAGTGGTTAGTTGTTAGTTGTCAGTTGTTAGATGCGGTGTTGCATTTGACGTTCCGCCACTCGCTGTAAAGACCAACAACTGACAACTGATACTGACTTAACCACCGCCTACTGACCACCCACAACTGACAAGAACTGATTCAATTCCGCAAAGTCTGGTAACGCCGTTCGGGCGCCAAGAGCTCGACACTTGAGTGCGGCTGTGGCATTCGCCAGCCTCAGTGAAGTCTCAATATCTTCATCGCGCAACAGTCCATAAAGAAATCCCGCATGGAAAGCATCGCCGGCACCGGTTGTGTCGCGACAGCCGCCCGGGACTTTGTAAGCGGGCGCGTCGAGAAATTGACCCTCGCAATAAACCACGGCGCCGCGTTTGCCCATCGTCATACCAACGAGGGCGCATCCGTAGCGAGCTTTCATTTCAACAAGCGAAGCCCGCTCGTCAGCAATACCTGTGAGACGATGCGGCAACTCTCTCGAAGTGATCAGGACGTCTATCAACGGCAACAGCTTTAACAAACCGTCGTAAGCATTGTCGATGTCCGCAGAGACTATCGCCCTTGAGCCGTGCGCAGCGTGTGCCATTGGAATACAAGCAAGTGGATCGTGCGCGTCCAGATGAAGTACGCGACCTCGGATGGCCAAAGCGACAGGGGCTTCATTCGCTTGATAAGCGAGACGCTCATCTCGATCCCAGACGATCGTCCGTTCACCGTTGCGCTGATCAATTAAAATGAATGCAATCTGGTTTCGCGCGCCCGGCGCCACTTCAGCAAACTCAACGTTGACGCCTTCGTCACGAACCGAAGCCAATCCGAACTCACCTTCGTCATCAGAACCAAACCTTCCCCCGTACGCCGTTCTTAGGCCGAGGCGTTGCAATGCGACCATGGCCGTTGCCGTTTGCCCGCCTGCTGAGCGGCGGTGTTCGACCAGTCGAATCTTGCTATCGAAATCAGGATAAGCGGGTACCACAACAAGGTGATCGACCGCGTTCAAGCCAAAGCCGACCGCATCGAATTCCTTATTTGAGGGTAATTTAAAAGGAAAGTGCATTTAGGAAATGGTCTTGGGTCTTTGGTCTTTGAAACTTCGAACTTTGAGCTTGGTGCTTTGAACTTGGTGCTTAGTACTTGGAACTTTGAATTCGCCTGTCGTCTGCTCCTGCCTTCTGCCGGCTGCTCACTGCCGGCTGCTCACTGCCGTCTGCTCCTGCCGTCTGCTCCTGCCGTCTGCCCCTAGTCTCTGCCCCTTCTCTCGCTGTCTGTTAAAATCAAATAGTGCCTTTAGAAGAAAAGCTCAAAAACATTCCGCGTTCAGCCGGGGTCTACCTCTATAAAGATACTGCCGGTCGCATCATCTATATCGGCAAGGCGAAAAACCTTCGCAGCCGGGTACGCACTTACTTCCAGGAGGCTCGCCCTTTTGATCGCAAGACTGACGCGCTCGTCAGGCAGATCGTCGACGTAGAGTTCATTGTCACCGATAGCGAAGTCGAAGCTCTAATTCTCGAGGCCACCCTCACCAAAAAACATAAGCCGCGTTATAACGTCAATCTGAAAGACGACAAGTCGTACCCTCATCTGAAGCTGACTATCAACGAACCATTTCCGAAAGTCGTCATTACCAGAAGAATTCAAAACGATGGCGCACTCTACTTCGGTCCCTTTCTGCCGGCGAGTCTGGCGCGCCGCACGATCGATGTCATCAACCGCACCTTCCAGTTAAGAACCTGCGATATCGAAATCGACGGCAAGGCGCCGCGACCCTGTCTCGAGTATCACATCAAACGGTGCCTCGGTCCCTGCGTCAAAGGACTCTGCACGCCGGCTGAGTATCAGGAAGCTGTGAAAGATGTGCGCCTCCTGCTCGAAGGCAGAAACAAGGAGCTCGCGGACATGCTTGCCGATCGCATGGCGGAAGCTTCGTCCGAGCTGCGCTATGAGATGGCGGCGAAGTATCGCGATTTGCGCAAGACCGTCGTGCGGCTCTCGGAACAACAGAAGATGGCAACTACGTCCGAGCGCGATGTTGATAGTTTCGCCTACTACCGCGAAGGGCGACAGCTGGCCTTGCAACTTTTCACGATGCGAGAAGGCAACATTGTGGGGAGGCGTGAATTCTTTTGGGAAGATATCGACGACGAGTTCAATCCCGCATCCTTCCTCAGCGATGTACTCGCGCAGTATTACTCGAGCGACTACGTGCCCCGCGAGATTTATGTCCCGGTAGACTTTGAAGATCGCGAGCTACTGGAAAAGGCATTGAGCGATCGCAAAGGAAGACGAGTCAGGATCCGTTACTCGCAGCGTGGTGAAAAGCGCGACATGATCGACTTGGGTGAAAAGAACGCAAAGCTCGCTTTCGAACAACGCTTTCGCGTCTTGCGGCCCGATATGAAACTGGTGCTCGAGGAACTTCAGGAGACCCTCGAGCTGCCGCGGTTCCCAGCGCGAATCGAGTCGTTTGACGTGTCCAACATTCAGGGGGCCGAGAACGTGGCTGGAATGGTGGTTTGCGAGAATGGAAAGATGAATCGTTCCGAGTATCGCAAGTTCAAGATTAGAAGTGTGGAAGGGTCCAACGACGTCGCCTCGATGCGCGAAGCGGTGTTTCGTCGTTATCACCGGGTGCTTGATGAGGCAACGCCGCTGCCGGATCTCATTATGATCGACGGTGGTAAGGGCCAACTGAGCGCGGCTGCCGATGCGATGCGCGAACTCGATCTGGAAGCCGTCGCCATCGTAGGCATCGTTAAGCCGCCGTTCCGGCACAACGACGTTTCACACCTGCTGATCAAGGGACGTGAGGAGGAACCAGTTTATCTCGACTCGCATTCGCTGATCTTGCGCCTGTTGCAAATGATTCGCGACGAAACTCATCGTTATGCCGTCACCTATCATCGCAAACGCCGCGAGCTGCGCGACTTCACTTCTGAGTTAACGGCCATTCCAGGTGTGGGCGCCAAACGCAAGACCCGCCTCTTAAGACACTTCGGATCGATTCAGCGAGTTTCGCAGGCCAGTGTGTCGGAGCTTTCTCCTTTTGTAGGTTTGAAGACGGCCCAGGAGATCACGGATCACTTCGCGCGCCAAAGGGCACTCGCCGAAAGTGGTGTCGAGGCAAGTCCGTGAGATTTTCATTGAGAACTTTGCACACAAAAAAGTTGAGTTCGTCTCATTCTCACCTGACTTCAGTCAGGTGATGATGTTTGAGGGCCAGTTTTAAACGGTTTCCAGGATCGCAGACCAGATGAGCACCTGGCTTAAGCCAGGTGAGAATGAGACGGCCCGTTAGAGGATCAGGCCTCCCGCTATTGTGAAAGCTGAACGACTCGCTTAAGCTCTGTCCATCCAACAGGGTCGTTAACCGCCGCTTAAGAACACATCCCTACACCTGGTTCGGCCACAGCTTCCGACCTGAACGAGGTGCCCTTCACAGGAGGATTGCCATGGCAAGTAAAGCCAGCATCGCCGGTCATCCGGTCCACCCGATGATCATTCCTTTTCCGCTCGCGCTCTGGACGACATCTTTTGTAACCGACCTGCTGTTCTATTTCACGCGCCAGGCAACGTTGCCACTGATAGCAAAATTTCTTCTGGCAGGAGGATGCATCGGCGCTGTGGCCGCCGCCGTGCCCGGGATCATTGATTGGCTCTCAATCAAACACCCCAGCACCAAGCGAATCGCAAATTGGCACGCGCGTTTAAACATCATCGCGTTGTTGATTTTTGCGGCGAGCCTTTACTTGCGGATGAAAGCGGGAGGAGCTGACTGGGTCGGCTACGGGTTGAAGGTTCCGTTTCTGCTTTCGTTGCTGGGTGTAATCTTGATTGCAATCTCAGGCTGGCTGGGAGGCTCGTTATCGTTCGAGCACGGCGTCGGCGTCAAACCGCAGCACGATACGCCTGAAGACGAAGTTGCTAAGGTCAGGTTCTCGTGAAGCGGTGACGCGGGGATAGGGTGAAACGGAAAGGCCGTGGGGAGTCGGATTCTGAAGAGTAGGTCGCTTGTAAACCCCGACTTCTCCGTATCTCCGCGTCCCCGCGTCTCCCGGTCGCTTATCTAACCTTGGCCGCCTTTCGCTCCGGTGAATTCGTAAGAGATGTGCATCTTTAATGTGCCATCAAGCATCTCGGCGCGCACGTCTTTTACATGTGCCTGCACCGCGCCATTGCTGGCTTTCACCGGAATCATCAGTTGCAGTTGCTGCGCTCGAATCAACTCCAAGGGATTCACTCTCTGATCGATTGCGTTGCGAACAAAAACCGTGACGAAGTTGTTCGCGATCGGATTCACTCCCTCCAGATTAACGCCCTCAACTTCGACCTGCCCATAAACTGTCTGACTCGCTTGATCGAAGCGTAGTCCGACACTTGTTTGTGCCCAACCTTTGAACTGCATGCAGTTCCCCAACAGATTGTAACTGCCACTAAATGCGAGGGGCGCCTGCACCTTTCCATTGATGAACTGGACTTCGGTCTTCACGTTACTTCCTGTAGGGGCCAGCGTGATCGTGTTTGTGCACCCCTGTTGAAACGCCGCGTCGCTCATAATCGCGGAGCCCGATGCCGGCCCGTTACGGGCCAAATGAAAGCTGGGTGCACCGAGATCTTTGAAGATCGTTCCCAGGAGTCCATCGACAAAGCCGCTGTTGAGACTGACGACAACTGTGCCAGCGGGATCGCCCGCCGGATCGGGAGCCGTTACCGCAACGCCAGGTCTCGATTTAGCGCGCGGAATTCCCAGTAGAAAGACCGCGAGTAAGGCTCCCAACAACAGGCCTACGAGCAGGACGATTAGATACTTCATCAGTTTCCTCTTCCTATCGCGGTGTAGGTGTTGCGGTTGGCGTCGGCGTCGGCGAGCTCGCCGGACTGCTGGTAACGCCCATGTTGCTGATCAGTGCCTTTACTAAGGACGCCGCTGCATTTGTCAGGGCATCAATCTGCTGTCTTACCTGCTCAGGCGGAACCTTCTTGTAATCCAACGGCACTTCAAATAACGCGGGATCGACAATCATCGAAATGTCGCGCATCTCGGCTACCACCTTCGCGCCCCTCACACCTTGAACATTGCCGCTCGCTTCGGTGTACAACTCCGAGCGCAACGGCAAGCCGGTTTCTTTGTCGACAAAAACAAATGCTTCTGTACTGACGGCGCCGGCTTGCGTGTTGGTATTGGCCACGTGTTTGTAGCGATACTTAAGCGCCGGCCGCCCGTTCACTGCTTCCTCGCCGATCGCTTCCACGCCCTGGAGTTTTTCCAAACGCGCAACCAGCTGTCCCGGAGTCATAAGTTTCTGCAGTTGCACCCCGGTCGCCTCCGGTGTTAGCTCTGCGTACTGCTTGCGACTTGGAGCAATTGCGATGTGCACGCCACCCTTCTCGAGGTAAATCAGCTCCGAGTTGTCTGGCAACTTGAAAGAGACGCGCCGGTCGGCGCCGCTGCGCGCGACTTCGGCTGACAGCTGCGGGATGCCAATCGTTTTATCCCCGCCCTCAGTTTCAGCGGATAACACCAGCGTCGCGCGATAAGCGTCCGGTTCGCGCGCTGCGATCACCGAAGGGTTCACTGCAACATTCGCGTTCGCGTTTACCGGCGTCAGGTTCGCGTTCGCCGATGTGTTCAAATTCACGTTCGTATTTCCCGCCGGCTGACAGGCAGCAAAGAAAACGGTAACGGCAAACAGACCTACGAGACAGACAACTACAGACGGTTTAACCTGGCTTTTCATAGACATCTCCGGAAAACTGGCGCCTTAACGCCGTTGATTTTAAGAGGGGCTTGCAGGGGAAGGCGTAGCATACCACGCACTGAGCACGAGGGAAACCGCGCGGTGCTGTAACGCAAACTGTTAGTTTGCGGCACAAGCTAACACCTTGCGCTACCTCAAACATTGACTTGGCTTTGCGTTTTCGGTAGAAGCGGTCTGCTTTTAAAAATCACCGCAAGCGAGATAACGATGAAAACTATTCCACTGCTGCTTGTTTTGGGACTCGCATTATCGCTGTGCAACTTAACTGACAAACTAAAAGGCGTAGGTTCGGGTGGTGGCAGTAAGTCTGATCCAGCCGGCACTGGTGGCGCTGACGTCGAGACACCGGTACCC
>JBPCMI010000160.1:0-13129 GCA_051002415.1 Pyrinomonadaceae bacterium | reverse complement strand
TAGGCAGTAGGCAGTAGGCAGTAGTGTCGTGAATCACAATTTGTCCGCTGAGACAACTAACAACTGTCAATCGCCGACTGATCACTGACAACGGACAACTGGCCTTCGACAACGGACCAGCATGCACTTCATCAAGGAGAGTTTGATTCAAGCATCACCGGAGCGGGTTTTTGCTTTCCACGAACAGGACAACGCGCTCGAGTTGTTGTCGCCACCGTGGGAGACGGCGCGAGTTATCCAGCCAGCAAGGATCTCGGACATCGGTTCGCGGGCGATTATCGAAACAAATATAATTGGCCCGATCAAGACGCGCTGGATTGCGGAACATACGATTTACCAGCCTCCGCACCTGTTCGAAGACGTGCAGATTCAGGGACCGTTTCGCAGTTGGCGACATCGGCACATCATCACCGCGCATCCGGAGGGCGCCACACTAAGCGATGAGATTGAATACGAACCTCCATTCGGAATCCTGGGGCGAGGGTTAGCGCCTTTGCTAATTGAGCGGCGCTTGTGCAAGCTGTTTGAGTACCGTCATCAAGTGACACGTGAGTGGTGCGAGAAGAGCAGCAACTGACTCCCGAACTCTTCTTCTGGCTCCTGACTCCTGACTACTGACTATGTTGACCCACATCGTGATTTGGAAATATCGAGACGACGTTGAGCTGGAAGTGCGCGAGACGCACGTAGGACTGCTCCGAAGTTTGGCGAAAACTATTCCCACTATTGAGAGCTTAGCTGTGGGTTTTGATGTCCTTAGACTTCCGCGCTCTTATCACACCGGACTGGTCGCAGTCTTTCGCGATCGTCCCGCACTCCAAGCCTATACAGTGCATCCGGAGCACATCAAAGCGGCGGAGTTTGGGCGAGCGATCACCGAACACATCGCCTCCGTCGACTTCGAGCATTGAAGGCTATTGCGTCGCCCTGCCAGACTAGTTAACCACGAACTCGGAAATCTAAACCTCGGAACTCGAAACACGAAACCCCTCGATGCGACGTTGGCAAAAGATCCTCTTCGCTTTAATCGTCCTCATTTTACTGTCGCAACTTCCTTTCGCTTATCGCCGTCGCCGGCTGGCTAACCTGCGCGAAACGATCCAACAACTAGCTGCTCAGCGAAACTCTTCCGCTTCCGATCCGATGTTTCGGGAATACAAGGGGGTGGTTCATGTGCACTCTTTCCTCGGTGGGCATAGCAACGGAACGTTCCAGGAAATTGTTGCCGCTGCCAAGTGGAATCAATTGGACTTCGTACTGATGACGGAACACACCGAGCGAGACATCAACACTGCTGCAATGACGCTGCAGGGAATTCACGACGGTGTTCTCTTCCTTAACGGCAACGAGGTGAGCGTCACCAATACCGGACGCGTTCTTCTGATTCCCGGGTTGCAGTCACAAAGCGATGCGAGCTCAACCCTTGAGGCTTTGACTCAGCAGGTGAGGGCGAAGCAGGGTTTGTCGATTGTTGCTTACCCACAGGAGTTTGTCGGTTGGAACTCCAATGCTTTCGACGGGGTTGAGGTCTACAACCTTTACACAAACGCGCGACAGATTAATCGAGTGTCAATGTTTTTTGAAGGCCTGTGGGCTTATTCAAGTTATCCTGATTTGCTCTTCGCTAATTTCTACAAACGGCCCGACGAGAATCTGCGGTTGTGGGATCAGGCCCAAACTCGCGGGCAGCGACTAACCTCTCTTGCGGGTGTCGACGCTCATGAAAATGTCGGGTTTGCCTTTAAGGGTTTTGGTTTACAGCTCGATCCCTACGTCCGAACTTTTCAGCTTGTTAGAGTTCACTTGTTGATTCCACACGGCGAGCGCTTAACCGCGGAGACTGTTTTGAGAGCCGTTCGTGAGGGCCACTGCTTCATTGGGTTTGATCTCCTTTCGGATACGACCGGCTTTCGCTTTACGGCCAGCAGCGGCGGTGAAGTGAGGCTGCAAGGCGATGAGCTCCAGCTCCAGGGAGAGGCGCGTTTTAATGTGTCGGTTCCGTTGCAGAGTAGGATTATCTTGCTGAAGAACGGCGCCAGGATCCGTGATGAATACGGGAAGACGAATGCGGAGTTCCTGGTGACCGAGCCGGGGGTTTATCGCTGCGAGGTTTACTTGCCCCAGCTACCTCACCCGGTGAGCAAAGAACCTTGGATCATTTCGAATCCAATTTACGTAAGGTAACTAAGCGAGTCGAGTACTAAACACGACATCGCCCCAACCGGGATGCCCTGCTAAGTGCCCGGTAGGGGCGACGAACGGCGCCGGAAAGCTCCGGCTATTGGTCGGAAGCGGTGCTTAAGTTCACCGTGTATCTACTGTTGAGAGTCGCGTGATCGACTCTGCTCCCGAAATCTTCCCAAGTTGTTAGGGATGACTCGGGTACAGCCTTCCATACAATTTTCAAGTGGGCCGATTTTAGTCTTCGAACCTAGCCCTGTCAACACGCAGCTTGACCGCATTTGAAGCGTACAAGCTCGGTGCCGCGCAACAACTCTGTAACAATTTTCAGTTCAATCGCCTCGGTACGAGATGTTGAATTTTGGAACAGCATTTCCCATTTGCCGACTCGTGATTGAACTCCTATCATAAAGCATGATTGAAGCCCTCAATATTCTTATTGTTTTCTGTCTTGTTCTAGCTAACGGGTTCTTTGTAGCCTCAGAATTCGCCCTCGTTGGTGTGCGTCGCTCTCGGATCGCGGCTTTGGCTGATGCCGGTAATCGGCGCGCCCGACGCTTGTTAGGGCTCGTCGATAATCTAAACGCCTACATTTCCGCGACCCAGCTAGGCATCACGCTGGCCTCCCTCACCTTGGGTTGGATCGGCGAACCCGCAGTCGCTCACTTGCTCGAATTGCCTCTCAAAAATCGGGTTTCGGATGCTGTGCTCCACACGATCGCGTTTACGATCGCTTTCAGCATCATCACCTTTCTTCATATTGTGCTCGGCGAACTCGCTCCTAAGACAATCGCGCTCGAGCGTGCGGAAAAAACGGCGCTCGCGATCGCTTATCCGATGGAACTCTTCTATCGAATCTTTTATTACCCGATTCGGCTTTTGGATTGGGCGGGAACGCGTACCGTGAGGTTGTTTGGCTTACACCCCTCGAGTGAGCACGCCTCTATTTACACTGAAAGCGAATTGCGTAACCTAATCGATATCTCTCGTCGGAGCGGACATCTTGAGAAGGACGAACAGGAGCTAATTAACGGTGTGTTCGAGTTTTCTAATGCTGAAGTCCGCGAAGCAATGATTCCGCGCATCGCTGTTGCGGCTATCTCGGTGGCGGCCACTCTCCAGGAGAGCAAGGAAGCCTTCCGCAAGTTGGGTTACTCGCGCCTGCCTGTTTACCGGGACCGGCTCGATAACGTTCTCGGCATTCTTTTCAGGCGGGATTTAGAACCGTACCTTGATCAGCAACAGCCGAGTGACTTCACCCTGGAGGCTTTGCTTCACGCGCCGAAGTTTATTCCCGCGACCGCGCGGCTTGGCGCAGCACTTAAGCAGATGCAAGCTTCACGCGAACATTTGTCCATCGTTGTCGATGAACACGGCGGCATGGAAGGCATCATTACCCTGGAAGATTTATTGGAGGAGATCGTTGGCGAAATAGCCGACGAATATGACGAAGAGGTGCGTTCACAAATTTCAAAAGAAACGAATGGGACGTATTTATTGAGTGGCATGCTTACCGTTCGCGATGCCAACCGCCAGTTGAAACTGCAGCTGCCAGAGGATGGCGATTACATAACCCTTGCAGGTTTCCTGCTGGCCCAAGCAGGCCGTTTACTTCACGAAGGTGAAACCGTGAAATATGAGTCAATCCGTTTCACGGTGGAGCAGGTGGATAAAAGGCGTATACGCAAGATTCGTCTTAGTCTTCAAGAAGACAAACAATTATCAAAACTGGCGTTGCTTCCCCTCATCAGCACCGCGATGAATGAGTCCTTCTTAATTGCGCCAATGATCCTTTGAGCAACTCTCGCCGTTTGCTAACTCTCACACCTTACCCGTATTCTAAATTTCAATTTAGTAGCCATGCTCATAACCATTCCGGCGCCGCCGACTTTCAACTTCAAGCGGACTGTGATCAGCCACGGCTGGTGCGAGCTCTTGCCTTTTGTGATCGACCGCGAGCGTTGGGTGCTTACTCGAACTCTTGATCTCGGGGCTACCCCGCCGCTTGCGGTAACGCTCACTGCGGGTAAACGTTCGGTCCAAATCAACACCTCGCGCACAATTGGCAAGCGGGCTACCGCTGCAGTCCTGAATCAGGTGCGACATATTCTGCGTCTGGACGATGATCTGAAACCGTTCTACCTCACGATGAAGAACGACCCTGAATTTGCGTGGGTGTCGGACCAAGGTGCCGGGCGCATGCTGCGTTCGCCAACGGTTTTTGAAGACCTGGTGAAAATGATCTGCACAACCAATTGCTCCTGGGCACTAACTGAAAAAATGGTTACAGGTCTGGTGCAGAACCTTGGCCGCAAATCGAGCAATGGTCACCGGACCTTTCCGACTCCAGAAGCGATGGCCTTGATGCCGGAGAAGTTTTACGTGAAGGAGGTGCGGGCCGGATACCGTGCAGGTTATTTAAAGGAACTTGCCGATCGTGTTGCTTCAGGGGAGTTAAATGTCGAGTCGTGGTTGACTAGTCGTTTACCGACGCCCGCTTTGATCAAGGAAATGAAAAGTGTGAAAGGCGTCGGCGATTATGCAGCTGAAAATCTGCTCAAGTTGTTAGGACGGTACGATGGGCTCGCGCTCGATTCGTGGACACGTTCGAAGTTTTATTCGGTACGGAACAACGGACGCAAGGCGGCTGATAAGAAAATCGCGCGTTACTATTCTCGCTTCAATGAATGGCGCGGCCTGGCACTCTGGTGCGACATGACACGCGACTGGCTCGACTAATAAGTTTCAAGTTCCGAGTTTCGAGTTCGGAGTTCCAGGTTCCAGGTTTCGAGATCCCAAGAACGTGATCTCGAAAATCTGACCTTCGAACTCGAAATTCGGAACTCGACACGCGGAACTCGAAACGCGGAACTCGAAACCTTCCTACTCCATAGAGAGCGTCCTCCGCAAAAACGCCCACTTGTCAGCAACTTCCTCAATAACTTTTGTAGTTGGTTTTCCCGCGCCGTGGCCGGCCTTGGTTTCGATCCTAATTAGGACCGGCGCCGGTCCCGCCTGCGCTTCCTGAAGAGCTGCCGCAAACTTGAAACTATGTCCCGGCCAGACGCGATCGTCGTGATCAGCGGTGGTTACCATCGTCGGTGGATAGAGCTTGCCAGGTTTAATGTTGTGCAAAGGTGAATAAGCGTAGAGGGATTTGAAGTCATCGGCGTTATCTGACGAGCCGTAATCTGAAACCCAGGCCCACCCAATCGTAAATTTTTGGAAGCGGAGCATGTCCATTACACCCACCGCCGGAAGAGCAGCGCCGAATAAATCGGGACGCTGCGTAATCGCGGCACCCACCAACAGTCCGCCGTTGCTGCCGCCACCGATCGCGAGCTTGGGCGTCGAGGTGTAGCTGTTCGCAATGAGCCACTCAGCAGCGGCGATAAAATCATCGAACACGTTCTGCTTCTTTAACTTCATGCCGCCCTGGTGCCAGTCTTCGCCATACTCGCTGCCGCCACGCAGATTCGCCTGCGCATAGACGCCGCCCATTTCCATCCACACCAAATTGCTGACGGAGAAGGCGGGCGTCATCGAAACGTTGAAGCCACCGTAGCCATAAAGGTAGGTTGGGTTACTGCCGTCGAGTTTTAAGCCCTTCTTGTACGTAATGAACATCGGCACCTTCGTGCCGTCTTTACTCGGATAGAAGACCTGTTTGGTTTCGTAGTCATTCGGATTGAAGTCAGCTTTCGGCTGGCGAAAGATCGAGCTCTTGCCGGTGACCATGTCGTAGCGATAGATCGTGCTCGGCGCAGTAAAACCCGTGTACGAGTAGAAAGTTTCTTTATCCTTTGCGTGCCCTCCAAAACCGCCTGCGGTTCCTAATCCCGGGAAAGCCACCTCGCGCACAAATTTTCCATTCGTGTTGAAAATCTTAACCTGAGTGTGTGCGTCCTTCAGGTAATTAGCGACAAACATGTGATTGACGATGTTGACACCCTGCAACGCCTCCGCTGCTTCGGGAACCAGGTCCTGCCAATTACTTCGATCTGGTTTGCTGATATCAATCGCGATGATCTTGCCGCGTGCGGCCTTTAGGTCTGTTTGAAACCAAAAAGCGGTTCCATCGTTACCGATAAAATTGTAGGCGGCGTCGAATTCATCAAGTAATTTGACAACTTGAGCATCTTTCGCTTGCAGGTCTTTGTAGTAGACGCGGTTCTTGTTGTCAGTGCCCTGGAAGATCGAGACGATAAGGTAGCGTCCGTCTTCAGTGACGCTGCCGCCAAACAGCCAGTCCTTTTGATCCGGCCGTTCGTAAATTAAGACGTCTTCCGACTGCGGCGTGCCTAGTTTGTGATAATAGAGCTTTTGAAAGTAGTTTGTGCCTTTAAGTGAGTCGCTCTGCGGTTGGTCATAGCGACTGTAGAAGAAGCCCTGATTGTCGGCGGTCCATGAGGCGCCGGAAAACTTTACCCACTTGATGTTGTCAGAAAGATCTTTTCCGGTACTGACATCGCGTACTTTCCACTCCTGCCAATCGGAACCTGAAGCTGAAAGGCTGTAAGCCAGAAGCTTGCCATCGTTGCTTACGGCAATTCCGGACAAGGCCACTGTGCCATCCGTTGAGAGCGTGTTGGGATCAAGAAGCAGTGTTGGCTGGCCATCGAGGGACGTAACGCTGTAAAGCACAGCTTGATTTTGCAAGCCGCTGTTGCGTGTGTAGAAGTAGTTTTTGCCCTCGCGAAAAGGCACGCCAAAACGTTCGTAGTTCCAAAGTCTCGTCAAGCGTTCCCTAATCCTGCCTCGCGCCGGAATCTCGTTTAGAAAGCTGTTCGTCAATTTGTTTTGGGCTTCAACCCAATTTCGTGTTTCGTCAGAATCCAAATCCTCCAGCCAGCGATAGGGATCAGCAACCTTGACGCCGTGGTAGTCGTCCAGCTGGTCACCTTTTCTCGAGGTCGGGTAGGTCAAGGGCTTAATCATCTTCTGGGCAGCGCCGGCGGTTGTGTTTTGCGCGATAACTGACGGAGCGACGATCAAAGCGAAGACGCCGGTGATGAGAAGCGAGAATGCGGCCGAGCGCCAGACACGGTTTGAGAAACACATAAGAACTTTCCTTTTACCTGGCAGAGAATTGGGGGAGACGAGACGCTTCTAACCTTGGACAAGTGCAAAGTATACCGCAGGCTCCTTGAAAACCTTAATCGCTCGGCAGGGAAGGTCAAAGACATTTTCCATATGCCATTTTCCATTTTTCATTTGTCATTGGAAGAACGAAACCGTTAAGTCGAGGTAGACATTAACGCAGTGCCGCAAAGCCGCAGAGACGCGGAGATGCGGAAACGATTAGACAGACAGCAGGGATCCGACTTACTGAAAGACCTTTATGTTATTCACCTTTGCGCCTCGGCGTCCTTGCGTCCTGGCGATTGGGGTCTTGGCCACTTTCTGTTGCACTTCCAAATTGAATCTGCGAATGACAAGTGAGAAATGAAAAATGATAAATGGAAAATGTCTTTTCCTAACTCCTAAAACTGCTTGAGCTCAACCTGAGTTCATTGTATTGTCCAGCCTCGATTCTCGGTTGAAGGAGTCCCCCAAAAGATGAATAACGAACGATTCGGATCTAATTTTTTTCCGGCCGTGGCCCTGGCAGCGGGACTAATGCTTGCTGCGATCAGCTTCGGCTACGCTTTTGTACAGGCAAAGCAGGGCGATCAGACCATAACCGTCACCGGCTCGGCCCGAAAACGAATCAAATCGGACTTGGTTATTTGGAAGGCCGGCGTCTCGTATCAATCTGCTGTACTCGCCGACGCTTATCGATCCTTATCGGAAAACGTACCACGCGTTAAGGCTTATCTCGTCGGCAAGGGCATTCCGGAAAACCAGATAACCATTTCTTCAATTTCTTCGCAGACGCTTCATGCCCGCGACAGCGATGGTCAGGACACCGGACAGATAACCGGCTACTCGCTGCGGCAGGAGCTGGAAGTGCGCTCCACCGACGTCGATCTAATTTCGAGGGTCGCGCGCGAGGCAACGGAACTGATTAACCAGGGCATTCTGCTCGAGTCGAGTTCGCCGGAGTATCACTACACCAAGCTCGGTGAAGAAAAGATCACCATGCTTGCAGAGGCAGCTAAGGACGCGAAAAAACGCGCCGAGCAGGTGGCTGCCAGCACTGAGAGCACCGTCGGTAACGTGCGAACGGCGCGAATGGGTGTGCTGCAAATTACTCCAGCCGATTCCAATGAAGTCTCAGACAGCGGCATGAACGACACTTCGTCTCTGGATAAAGACATTACGGCAGTCGTGAACCTCAGCTTTGAAATCAAATAAATTCCGGTGCCGATCGCTCAGCAGCTCACCGCCAAGCCGCCAAGAAGCGCCAAGGAGGCCAACAAATGTACGTTAAAATGTTCTATCGCGCGGCGTAGGTCTCTCCCGGCCGTTCCGGTTTATCGTTTCTCATTTTCTTGGCGTCCTTGGCGCTTCTTGGCGACTTGGCGGTTTCTTTTCGGCACTCGGCAATTGGCACTCGGCAATTGGCAATGAATTATCGTTGACAACTTCTAGCCGCATCGGCGAATCTAAGCCAACACTCGCTGCCCCCCAGTGAGGAGTCTTACAATCCGAGAGTCAAATTCAATCATGAGATTTCCTTCCCTCGTTCTCTCATTGCTGGCGCTTTCAGTCGTCAGTGCGCACGCCCAATCACCTTCAGCTCAACAAAACCAGGGGGCGACCCGGCCGCGCATAGTGGCAGCTGCCCATGCGCAGTCTCAGCAAACGCCTGCGACGGCCACTCCGCAGAAACCGGCCTCGGTGACTGAGAAGACTGAGAAACAAACGGTGCCGGCCACGGCAGCGCCTACCGCGCAGCCCACACCCATTGAGTTAGCGGGTATCGAACCCGAAGCGGAAGCATCGGCGACGACCCATTTGTCTCCGCAAATGATTCGCTCGCGAATTGCCGAAACCGAGCGCATGTTCAAGTCGCGACCGAAACCAGTGGGCATGTTGCCCTCGATTCAAATTGTGACCCTCGCGATCCTTGATCGGCGCAACAATCGTATCCATCAGCTCTCGCTGGCAAAGGAAACCTTCCTTACCAAGGGCGCGGAAGCGATTCTCCCAACGTCGTTAGGAATGAACGTCAACCTGAGAATAGTCAGGGCCAACGGAGTGAACACAGCGGTTACTGTTTTCGACGACACCGGCTTCGCCTTAACACCACTCCTCGTGGAGTTTCCCATTGAGAAGCGAGGCGTGTTCCGCGAACTGGCTTATTACACTTCGGCGCATCCGGCTTTAATGTCGCCGGAGCTGGCGCGCTCGGGCCAGCTTTATGTGAGAACGATGCTGGATTTCGCGGCCAAGCGGTTGCGCGATAAGGGCATCCTGATCTCGCCACAGATTTTGGATGTTGCGGAGCGGCTCTGTTTAGTTGAGCACGTCGATCACGAACGCTTCCGTGCGGAAAACCGCGCGGCCTTGTTTCAGGAGGTCTATGCGCTGTTTGCGTTGAATCAAAACGATACCTATCGCTACTCAGTCAGCACGGCCGGCGCGGGTGGCATGGTGCAGATGATTCCCTGGGCTTACAACTTGATGCGACAGCGGCACCCCGGTGCCGGCTTGATCCCGGACTTTGTGACGGGGATGCGCACGCACACGAACGCGCTCGAAGCGATGTTACTTTACATGCATGACACCTGGAACGATCTCGCCGCGAACGAAGATGTGCAATATGCCCTCAATGCCAAATTAGCGACTCAAACTGAGTTGCTGGCAGCCGGGTACAATTCCAACGCCGCGCGCTTGCCGCAATACCTGCGTCGCGGTGGCGCGGGTTGGCGAGTTTTGATTCCGCGCGAAACGCAGATGTATCTCCAGATTTATAAAAACTTCGAAGCATTGGTTCCAATCAGACAACGGTCGTCAAAGAACGCGTAGTCTAGGCCAAAAGAAACGAAGACTCCAAGTAGGAAACGAACTTGGTTCTTAAACTTTGTTCGCTGGTAGTTGCGGCAGATGTTAAAGCTGAGCTGCTGAACAAACACTAAGCTCAACGTACTAAGCTCGTTTTATTCTTCTTAGCTTCCTTAGCGGCTCTCAGTGTCTTGGTGGTTGTCTTCCCATTAGTTGGTCTTTGACCGCCTGACCACGGACTACTAACCACGGAATGAGAAATGAAAATGAGAAATGGAAAATGTTCTGACTCCCACTCCAAAACAATGTCCAACACGACTACCCGTGCCTTATACAGAGTCCCCGCAATCTTGTTTGTCTTGAGTCTGGCTATCGTTGGACTAAGGGAACTGCCTCCTGCCGCTAACTCGCAGGCACTTCCTCCGCAAAAGCCGTCCCATGTGGCGCGCGAACTCAAACGGTTTGAAGGGCAACTGATTCTGAGTGGGTTCTTACGTGGAGCACCATTCCAGCAAGCGATGCCTGGTGAGAAACCGGTCGAGCAAGTGCAGAAGAACATTCAGATCTTAAAGGGCATGCCCGCATCACAACTCCAGCCGCTGATGAACTACATCAGCACTTCGCTCGGAGTGAAATGCGACTTCTGCCATGTCAACAAGGATGGCGAGTGGAATTTTGCCGCGGATGAGAAGCCGCACAAGGTCACAGCCCGCGAGATGATGCAGATGGTACTGAACGTGAATAAGACAACTTTCAAAGGCGCCACTGAAGTTACGTGTTACACCTGCCATCGTGGTCGTTCCCATCCGACCGGCATGCCCTTTCCGATGCCGGCACTTGCTGCTTTCCCCGGATCAGGTCCCGGTCCCGTACCAGTGCCACCTGCGGCCACCGCAACGGAAACGAAGCCGAAAGAAACGCCCTTAACCGCCGAACAGATCCTCGACAAGTATGTGACTGCATTGGGAGGGCCGGACGCGATTGCCAGGTTGAAAACTCGGTCGATGAAGGGCACGTTCTTAACTTCGAACGGAGTCTCACTCGGCTATGAGATTCAACAGGCAGCGCCGGAGCAACTTTTCATCACAATCACTACACCCCGGCAGGGAATTATTGAAAGAGGCTTTGACGGTTCGCTTGGTTGGGAGAAGAGCAATCGTGGCGTGCGCGACCTTGAGGGAACCGAACTCTACTACTTGCGGCGCTACCCTGGGCTCTTCGAAGACATCAGGCTTAAGGAACAATTTGCGCGCTTGGCTTTCGCCGGCGCCGATAAAATAAATGACCGCGAGGTCTACGTGTTGCGCGGCGCAACGGCGGACAACAAACGCCATCGTCTCTATTTCGATCGTGAAACTGGTTTGTTGTTGAGAAGAGTGATTACGACGCCAACGTTGCTGGCCAACATTCCGGAACAGATCGACTTTGAAGATTATCGCGAAGTCGACGGCATGAAACTGCCGTTTACAATTCGGATCACTTCCATCGATTCGTTCTTCAGCTCAACGCGCACGTTCACCGAGATTAAACTGAATGCTGCGGTAAATGCCACTAAATTTAAAAAGCCCGCCGCTCCAGCAGCCAAGCCATAGGATGGTCAGTGGTCAGTTGTCAGTCGTCAGTTGTGGTGAGTGGTCAGTCCTCAGTCAGGCAGCGGGAGATGTGCGGCAGCTTGGTTCAATGTCTACTCAAAAGTGGCCACTAACAACTAACAACTGACCACAACTGCTATCGGTTCAGCAACTCGGTGGTGCGGTCGGTGACGCTCGCCGGTTGGGCAAGTTCATTCGTGTTGGGAACTTCGGGAAGTGATGCTCGCTCACCCATGCGAATCTGCTGATTGACTAAAGTGGAATCTGCCGCTGCTGATTTCAGTTCCTGGTTCAAATACCGCGCTTCGATCAGCTTATTGATTCCCTGCGACCAGAAAATTATTCCCAGGCAAGCCATCCAGGCTGCCAGACCCAACCAGACAAAAATCCAGTCGTTGGTGTTGCTGAAGACACCGAGCGCGACGCCGACGACCGTCGAAGCTCCAATCCATCCTGTGCCGTGGATGAGCCTTGAAATACCATCACGACGCTTCAACGATGAGATGCTTGCCACTTTTTCCAAAGCGGCGGTGGAGAGTTGCTGCGGATCGGATAGGACGAGGCTGACCGTCGCCAGATTAGTGCCGCAAGCGCGGCAAAATTTCGTGTCATCACCGTTCTGGGTAGCACAACGCGGACAGAACATCGCAGTTTCTCCAGTTGGATGTACGAAGGCACCCGAATTTCAGGTTTCAGAAAGTTGGGTCTGGAGTGCGGCCCCGAAATGTCGGGGTTACCGCTATCAAAGCGCTGACAAGTCAGCGTACTACAAGGGGGTTTTCAGATGCGATGCCCGCGATCCCCGGAATCATCAGCTGGGAGCGCCCTCCAATCCGCGGCGGGTTTACCGAACCAGATCCAGGCGATGTAATCAACTAACGGCGGCTCAGAGCCTAACTCGCGCAGACGAGCGTTGACCTGGCCCCGGTGGTAAGTGCTGTGCGCGGCGACCTGGAGGATGGTTTCGCCTTTAGTTGTGCTGTCGGGATCTCGTCCGAGATGTTTCGTTAGATACTTTGCCCAGGGCATCACCATCGGACTATCGAGATCTTCTTCGCTGAGAGTTTGGAGATAGCCCACGGCGAGTTGATGAAACTGGCCTCCCCATTCCGGAAGCTCCGCAAGCGCTAGTTCGCTTCCTGCGTTTGCGGAGTGTGGCTGCTCTCTCCAGACATCGATAAAGGCGTGTTGCACCATGTGGATGTGATGCAGGCAATTCTTGATGCGCTCGTCGTCGGCGGCTGCTGAAGAACTAAGCACAGCACGCCATACAGCAGCATCTGCCCATTCCATGTGGCGAAAGAGATCTTTGAGCAGGTCTAAAGCTTTCATGGTCTTCTTAGGATCGCGGGCGTCCCGCCCGCAAGGAGCGCGAAGCGCGAATAATCAACTTCAACACAGCTTCAGCTGCCGATCCCGAGTCGAGTGCGGGGGAGACGCCCATGATCCTCTCAGCAATGACAATC
>JBPCMI010000159.1:0-18369 GCA_051002415.1 Pyrinomonadaceae bacterium | reverse complement strand
TGCGGTTGTTGGAAACGCGAGCCACAGAACACCGGCTGGAGCGGGCCCGCGGACGCATGCGCGCCCACATTTGGGCGCCACCGCGTTTATTCTTTGTCGATACGCCTTCGGCAGTCGCCGCTGACCTTGGCTGTGCTTACACACTCGAAGTCGATGATCAGGGCGCGAGTTTGCTGCGCGTAACATCCGGCTGGGTGGCGTTGCAGCTGCGCGATCGTGAATCGGTGGTTCCGGCAGGTGCTGCTTGTGCAACGCGACCTGGTATTGGGCCAGGCACGCCGTACTTTGAAGATGCTTCGCAAACCTTGCGTGCCGCGTTAACCAGACTGGATTTTGAAAATGCCCACGTGACTGACAATGCTGTTCTTAAAGATATTCTGGCTGAGGCGCGGGTGCGGGACACCCTCACCTTATGGCACCTCTTATATCGAGTCGGTGGCAACGATCGCGCACTCGTTTACGACCGACTCGCGGCCTTGACACCGCCACCGCCCGGGGTAACGCGTGAAGGCGTTTTGCAACTTGATGAAAAGATGTTGCGACTTTGGAAAGGGCACTTGGACAACATTTGGACTGGGGCTTCGCCACTAAAGAAAGGCTGGATCGATATGTGGACTCGCACACTGGGAAAGGTAAAACAATAGTCAGTTGTCAGTGGTTGGTTGGATGCAGCCGTTGATTCCACGGGCTACTGACCGCTGACAACCGACCACTGACAACTGACCACCGATTGGAGTTCATTATGAGAAATCAAAACCAAATTCTTCCCCGTAGAAATTTTCTCAAACACGCTGCGGCATTCGCACTCGCGTTGCCTCTCGTCGAGGTCAGTACTCTCAGCCTCTTCGGTTGTAGTCCGGCAAATTCGGCGGAGCAGAAAGCAGTAGCGACGCGCGCTGAGAATGTGCCGGCAAAGACGACGATAGTTTCCGATAAGGAACCGGGACAGCCTTTAATTGTTTCCGGGACCATCTACGCTCCTGACGGCCGCAAACCCCTGGAAGGCATCACTCTGTACGTCTATCAAACCGATGCTACCGGCGTTTATTCGACCTCAGGTACAGGCGGTGACAACCGCAACACGCGCATCCACGGCATGATGCGCACAGGCGCGGATGGCCGTTACGAATTCCGCACGATTAAACCGGCATCTTATCCAAACACGCGGATCTCCGCGCACATTCATGCCTACGTTTCCGGCGCCGACTACCCGGAATATTGGATCGACGAGTACAACTTTGCAGACGATCCCTTAGTCACCGAAGACGTGAAGCGCAGGTTTGCAAGCCTCGGCAGTTTTTCGCCGGTATTGACGCTAACGCGCGGAAGCGACGGCGTGTTGCGTGGCGTACGCGATATCAAAGTCGAGCGCTGCACTAACAACTGCCTGCGGCATTAAGTTTGTCACTGGTCAGTAGTCAGTTGTCCGTCGTCAGTTTGTTCGAGGCCCGTGGCACCAAGGACAGCTTCCAGCCAACTACTAACAACTGACCACTGACAACAGACAACTGACTAGCGAAATAAGGAGAGGGGCAAACGGAGGGCGCGGGCATGAGTAGGGTGCGGAAGGTATTGAAGTGGTTTGCAGTCGTTATCGCAGTGGTGTTTGTTGGGATGCAGTTTGTGCGGCCGGGGCGAACCAATCCTTCCGTGGATCAAACGCAGACAATTAGTGCGCAGCTTCAGCTGACGCCGCCGGTGGCAGCAATTCTCGATCGCTCTTGTCATGACTGCCATTCAAACTCCACGCGTTGGCCCTGGTACAGCAACGTCGTTCCTGCTTCATGGTTTCTGGTCGATCACGTAAATGCAGGACGGGAGCATCTGAATTTTTCTGAATGGGGAAAACTGGACAAGCGGAACGCCGACAAGAAGCTTGAAGAGATGTGCGAAGAAGTTTCGGACAAGCTTATGCCGATCGATTCCTACACCTGGATTCATCGCAGCGCTAAGCTTTCGGACGCGGAAATCGAGATTCTTTGCGATTGGACAGAAGCAGAAAGAAAGCGACTTGCGACGAGGTAATCAACGTTCAGAGTCCACCGCTAAGTCACCAAGAAACGCCAAGGACGCCAAGAAGAAACGAGCTTTGAACTTGGTGGTTTGAACTTTGTTCGCTGATGAGGTTTGGAGACCAGATATTAACGAAAGCTTCTGAAGAGAGTACTAAACACAAAGCATTAAGCACAAAGTACTAAGTTCGCTTTTATTCTTTAATCGAGATGACGCGTGTCGTTGATAGCGGCTACGCGCACATAACCATCCTCTCTTAGATCGAAACGACTGATGCCGCAGTTTGAGCTGTGAATCCAGACCGGCTTCAGCTCCGGTGCGTCGAGAGCTCCCATCAAGTGCAAAGCCAGAATGCAGATCGTTCCGGTGTGTGTGAAGATCGCAATCCGTCCGCCCCGGTTCGCTGCAATTGCTTCATCAAGTTTGCGAGCGGCGCGGTCGAGCGTCTGCCGGTAGCTCTCGCCGCCAAGCAAGACGTGTTCGAAGTCCCGCTGCAAAAGCGCAGCGTATTGTTCGGGATGTTTCGCGGCGGCTTCCTCGAAAGTTAAGCCTTCCATTACGCCGACACTGCGCTCGCGAAATTCAGCGGCCGCTTCCACCTGAAGTCCAATTAGCTTTGCGAGCGGCTGCGCGGTTTCGAGCGAGCGCGCGAGATCGCTGGCGTAGAGGGCGGTTAATTTTTCTTTGGCTAAGGTTTCGGCCGCTGCTTGGGCTTGCTTGCGACCCCGGGGCGATAAGGGCGTGTCAGTGTGTCCGCCAAAGCGACCTTCAGCATTGCCACGCGACTGGCCATGGCGAACCAGGAAGACGTGAGTTACGGGCATTGCCGATTGGCGATTGCCAATTGCGGATTTTGGGATCGCGGGCGTCTCGCCCGCACTCGCATCTTTTGTATTCTGCTTGATTATTCTTTCGCGCTCCGCACTCATAGCGGGCGAGACGCCCGCGATCCCAAATCGCCAATCGCAATCGGCAATCGGTTAACTCGAAACTCGAAACATCTACGCGGCTACAGCTTCAGCCTTTAGCTTTTCCGCCTGATAGTGATTAACGAGTGCCTGGATGAAGGGATCGAGGTTGCCGGCAATTACCAAATCCAACTGGTGAATGGTGAGACCGATACGGTGATCCGTGACGCGATTCTCTTTGAAATTGTAAGTACGAATCTTTTCGGAACGATCGCCGGAACCCACCATTGAACGGCGCTCACTCGCTAATGCGTCATGCTGCTTCCGCTCCTCCAGCTCCTGAAGCCGCGCGCGCAACACGCGCATCGCCTTTTCGCGGTTCTTGATTTGCGACTTCTCGTCCTGCATCGACACAACCACGTTCGTTGGCAGGTGAGTGATGCGCACGGCGGAATAAGTAGTATTGACGGATTGGCCGCCCGGTCCCGACGAACAGAACGTGTCGATACGTAGATCCTTAGCATCGATCTTCACATCAACTTCTTCAGCTTCGGGAAGTACTGCAACAGTGATCGCTGAAGTGTGAATGCGTCCACTTGCTTCAGTCTGGGGTACGCGCTGGACACGGTGCACGCCGGATTCGTGTTTTAGTTTTGAATAAACTTTGTCACCTTCAATCAACGCCACCGCTTCTTTGACGCCGCCGATGCCCGACTCGGATGCATCGAGAATCTCAAAACGCCAGCCTTGACGTTCCGAATAGCGTTGATACATGCGCAAGACTTCCCCGGCGAAGAGCGATGCTTCATCACCGCCGGTGCCCGCCCTGATTTCCACGATAACGTTTTTCTCGTCATTAGGATCCGACGGCACCAGCATTATTTTCAATTCATTCTCAGTGACTTCCAACCTGGTTTGCAGCGATTCAACTTCGAGGCGGGCCATTTCGCGCATTTCGTCGTCGTCGGCGGTATCGAGCATCTCGCGTGCTCCGGTCATCTCCTGTTGGAGTGAGTTCCAGCTGCGATACTTCGCGACGATGTCGCCCAGACTGCGGTGTTGTTTGGCAACTTTGCTGTAGGCAGTGTGATCCCCAAGCAGCTCTGGCGAGAGCAGCTCCTCAGAAAGCTCTTCGTACCGTTCTTCAATCTGTTTCAGTCTGTCTAACATTTCTCTATACCTCGAGTCGTCACGAAAGCGGCGCGAGTGAGGGCTCCCCAGTTTGCGGTTCGAGTTTGAGCGATTCTTTGAGAGCTTCGATAGCTACTTCCAACTGCTGGTCGTCGGGCTCTTGCGTCGTGATGTTCTGCAGCCAGACTCCGGGAAGCGTGATCGACTTAAACACCCAACCACTTTCCTTGCGTGCCGACAGACGAATGATTTCGTACGACAGCCCGGCGACAATCGGCATCAGGGCGAGTCGGACGAGAAAATTGAAGAGCAAAGAATCAAACTTGATTACCGAAAAGAGAATTATCGAAACCAGCATCACCACCATGAGAAAACTGGTTCCGCATCGCGGATGCTGGCGCGGCTGCGGTCGTGCGTTCGCAACTGTCAGCGGCAAGCCCGCCTCCCAGGTGAACACAGTTTTGTGTTCGGCTCCGTGATACTGAAAAACGCGCCTGATGTCTTTCAGCAAAGAAAAACTAAAAATCATGATCAGAAAGAACGTCATGCGAATTGCGCCATCGACAAGGTTAAAAGAAATCGAAGGCCGCACGGGGTGCAGGTAAGTACTAACTGTGCGCCACGCTCGCGAATACCATGCTGGTTCGGCCGATGCCGCAGGGGTTACAGTTTGGACACCCGCGACAGCGGGCACGGCCGACGGCGCTGACGTAGCTGCCACACTCGGCGCGGGAGCCCAACCCGCAGCGATGAAAAGAGCATTGGTCAACAACAACGGTGCGGCAACGAAAAGCAGCACGTTGAAAATGAGCGCGAAGACGATCGAGCCCGCCGCTGCCGCAGTGCCGCCTTTTTTCAGTTCGTCTTTCGAGCGCTTTTGTGTCGGCACGGGAAAAAGGCCAGGCATGGCGCCGGTGATTCCGGCGAAATCGCCTTCGCCTTCAATGATTGCCGGAGTGAGCGCGACCTTCACTTCTTTCGCTTCAGCTTCCTCGGCTTCAGTGAAAGCCTCGCTTGCCGAGTAGTTAAGCGCTTTGATCCCCAAACCCATCGACTGGATCAGCACCGCGCCACCGCGCAACACCGGCAGTTTTAGGATGGGATACTTGTCGCTCCACTTGGGAAGACGCGCCGAGATGTTTGTGATCGTGCCATCGGCTTTACGCACCGCAACGGCGTAGGCGTTCGGCGTGCGCATCATCACGCCTTCGATTACAGCCTGGCCGCCAACGATTAAATCTCGCTCGTTTGTGCTCAATTCAGTTTCCTCGCGATCAGTACTGGGTGTCAGGTGGCAGATATCAGATATCAGTTTCAGGTTTCAGGTTGGTGTTTTGTCTCTAGGCCGGGATTACTGCAATCAGGTTGCGACCCCTAAAGCTAACCGGCACCTGGCACCCGAAACCCAGTACCCAACTCCCTGGCACCCGAAACCCGATTTCCAACTCCCCGGCACCTGGCTCCTTGTCACCCGATACCCTCTTCCCGACACCTGCCCTTTAGACAAGAACGCCGGCGCTTCTGACGTTGGTCGCTAGTTCGTGCACGGGTAGCGACCGACGTGATTACGCCGGCGTTGATTCTTAAGGTTAGCTAGTGACGGTTAACGCTCATGACAGGGTTTACTGCGTGGCTGCCGTAGTTTCGGCAGTTTTCTTACCATAACGCTTGTTGAAACGGTCGACACGCCCGGCGGTATCGATCAACTTCTGTTTCCCGGTAAAGAACGGGTGGCAAGCCGAGCAAATTTCCACGTGCAGGTCGCCCTTCTTAGTCGAACGTGTCTTAAACGTCTCGCCGCACGCACAGGTGACGGTCATTTCCTCATATGCTGGATGAATCTCTGGCTTCATTACTTTCCTCTTCCTAATCTTTGTGCTGTTCCCACAGTGAGCAATTTGATGCTCTCTGCAAACAAGCCATGATAGTTGCCGCGCCGGGGGATCGTCAAGCTCAACGCGATTTTGCTGAGCAAGATCACGCGCGCGCACGAAAAACAAGTTGGTTGACAGTCGTTAAGCTGCATGTTTAAATCCAATTTCGCCGTCCTTCTGTCACTGCATTAATACTTTAGTCCAAACCCTTTGCGCGGCCGGAACAATGCCGCAGCGCACATCCGGTAAGGGTAAAAGCGCGAGCCGCGAGCCCTATGGAAGAAGAGAAAAGCGAAGCACGACCAGAGTCTGGTGATCAGCCTGAGGAATCAGCGCAGATTGATCAATCCGGCACGCCGCCCGCTTCCTCAATTCCTGACGCCGGTGAACTCGCAGGCGCAGATGCTGAGAAGTCGGCAATGGTCGAGCAGGCTAAGTCTCGAGTTGCCGCAGTTAAGGATTCACTGGCCGAGAAAGCCACTCCTCCCCCGGGTGCTCCTAAAGCGCCTGTTAAGAAGAAAGACGAAGGCTTTAAACCGAGCGACGCCGGAAATCATCCACTCGTAGTAAACCTAAAGAAGACTTTTGGGCAGGCTGTAGTTGAGGCAGTCGAGTTTATTGGTCAGCTTTCGATTCGGATCGACCGCGGCCAGATTGTTGCAGTCTGCGACTACTTGAAGCGACATCCGGAAACCCCATTCAATTATCTCTCCGACCTGACCTGTGTCCATCTGCCTGACCGCCACGAGGCCCCTTTTGAGATCGTTTACAACCTTTACTCGATCCCAGCCAACGAGCGCGTGCGTCTGAATGTCGCCGTAAACGGAGGCGGCGTTGAGAGTGTGACGGGAGTTTGGCCGGCGGCGAATTGGCTTGAGCGCGAGGTTTATGACTTGTTCGGCGTGGCCTTTAACAACCATCCCGATCTGCGCCGGATTCTGTTGCCACCCGATTGGGAAGGGCATCCGCTGCGAAAGGACGTGTCGTTGGAGTTCGTCGAGAACAACTGGACGAAGCAACATCTGCCGGAGATGACCGACGTCCAGCGCGAGCAGTTGGAACAACGCCGCGCTTATGGGCTGGAGATTCTTTCAGTGCCGCAGGAGCGCCAGATGCGCGAGATCCTTCAAGATGGGAAAGAAGTTATGCCGAAAGACAAATAATTGCCACTTGCCGATTTGAGACGTCACGTAGGGAATGCGTCTAATCGGCAATCTGCAATTGGCAATCGGAAATCGAATGACCCCTAAGGAAATAGCAGCCCACTATGATGCCAAGGTCTTTGAGTCGCCGGAGGCGGCCAAAGTTGCTGGCTTCATACTCGGCGAGACTGCGGCGCCGCGTAACGTTTGGAATAAAGCAAGCGCCGCTCAGGCAATCGTGCTGAAACTTGTCGCCGAACGAGAGAAGGGTGACGCCGCGGAGATTGGACTAATAATTGAACCCTGGAGCGTGACCGGTTGTTATCTTCCGGCTGGGTCAGCTCCGGCGGCGGCCTAACAAGAAAGAACAACATGCATCAGGTAGAGATCGCCACAACTCAGGAAACTCTGCTCGACAGCCCCGAGATGGTGCTGAACATGGGGCCGCAGCATCCTTCAACGCACGGCGTGCTGCGCGTGATCCTGAGGTTGGATGGCGAAACTGTCATCGATCTTGATTGCGATATCGGCTACCTCCATCGGGGCATGGAGAAGATTGCCGAGAATCGTCAATACACGATGATTGCCCCTTATTGGGATCGACTCGATTACATCGCCGCGGTTTCAAATGGACTTGTCTGGGTAGAAACGGTCGAACAGATGATGGGGTTGGTAGTTCCGCCGCGTGCCCATTACCTGCGCACGATCCTAACGGAACTCAATCGCATTGCTTCTCACTTGCTGTGGCTGGCGACGCACGCCCTCGACATCGGCGCCGTCACCGTGTTGCTGTGGGCGCTTCGCGAACGAGAAGAAATTCTAAAAATCTTTGAACGACAATTTGGCGCCCGCTTGACTTGCCATGCGTGGCGTATCGGCGGCATGCCAAACGACGCCTACGACGATTTTGCGAGCGACGTGCGCCGCTTCGTCAGCAATTTTCCGAAACGGCTCGACGAATACGAGACTGTGCTTTCCGAGAATCGCATCTGGTTAAGTCGCACTGTCGGTATCGGCGTAATCTCGGGAGAAGAAGCTGTTGCCATCGGTCTTTCGGGTCCGGCGTTACGCGGTTCTGGCGTCGCGTGGGACATCCGCAAGGCGCGGCCATATGCTGCTTATGCCGATATGAATTTCGATGTGCCGCTTGGGGAGAATGGCGACACTTATGATCGTTATTTGGTACGGCTGGAAGAGATGAGACAGTCGCGACGCATCGTAGATCAGGCGCTGGATAATTTGCCTGACGGTCCAGTCAACGCCAAGATCCCGAAGATCGTCAAGCCACCTGCCGGTGATTACTATCATTCGATCGAAGGGCCGAAAGGTGAAATCGGTTGCTACCTGGTTGCCGATGGGTCGGCGCAACCCTGGCGCGTGCGCGTGCGGCCGCCGTCACTAATCAATCTGCAGGCTTTGAAACAGATGTGCGTCGGCCACCTGGTTGCTGACGTCGTGGCTATCATTGGAACGCTGGATATCGTGCTCGGCGAAATCGATCGATAGGTCGCTCGTTTTAGAATCATGGAAGCACTCATCGCCCTGTTCGCACCGATTAACTTCATCGACGAAATTTTGCTGAAGTTCTTTAGTCCGCAAACTGTCAATAATGTTGTCTGGCCTTTTATCCAGATTGGCGCCGTGGTGACGATTGTTGCCGGCTGGGTGGCTTACGCAACGTACCTGGAACGAAAGATTTCGGCGTTCATGCAGGCGCGGCTGGGACCAATGCGTGTCGGTCCCTGGGGTTTACTGCAACCGATCGCGGATGCAATCAAGCTGCTCACGAAAGAAGACTTCATTCCTGACAAGGCTGACCGCGGCATTTTCTTTATCGCTCCTTACATTGCCGTCGCCTCCGCCTTCATCGTCATGGCAGTGATTCCGTTTGCGCCCGATTGGGGCGTAATCACAGACGTTAACATCGGTCTCTTGTTTGTACTCGCGGTCTCGAGCGTCGGCGTGCTCGCATTGATTCTGGCCGGTTGGTCTTCGAACTCGAAATACGCGCTGTTGGGGGGCCTGCGCTCCAGCGCGCAAATGGTTTCATATGAAGTGGCGATGGGATTGTCTCTCGTCGGCGCTTTGATGTTCGCGCGTACGCTTTCGCTGTCCGGAGTTGTAAACGCGCAGGCGATGGACTCCGTCTGGTTCCTCGTTTATCAACCTGCAGGCTTTCTGATTTTTCTGGTGAGCGGAATCGCCGAAAACAATCGCGCGCCTTTTGATCTGCCGGAAGCAGAGTCAGAGCTGGTCGCCGGATTTCACACCGAGTATTCCGGTATGCGCTGGTCGCTCTTCTTCATGGCGGAATACGCGGCCATGGTCGTGGTCTCAGCGATCGCTGTCACGGTCTATCTCGGAGGTTGGTATTTCCCATTCGTGTATCGCTTAACCGAAGCGAATGGTCACCATAATCTCTATGTTATAGTCAGCTTGCTCGTCTTCATTGCAAAACTGCTGGCTGTGCTCTATTTGTATTTCTGGTTGCGTTGGACACTGCCGCGCTTTCGTTACGATCAGCTGATGGACATCGGCTGGAAGTGGCTGATTCCATCGGCGCTGATCAATATCGGTTTGTCCGCTTTTGCAGTTTTCCTGGTTCAGGCACTGGATGGCTGGCGCGGTATTAAAACGATCGATGGCATCACAGCAGGTCTGAACCTTACTCCTGCCGGCAAAGGGATCATGATTGCGATGGGTCTGATCGGACTGGGGATAACCGGCTGGTTACTTTCGAAGATCAATTGGCGTTCGCGCGATTTCAATTTGCGGGTGCAACGGCGCAACATCAGGTTGGTCAACTTGCCGAAAGGGAAGCCGGCCGTTCCGCCACCGGCTGCCGTCGAGAGCTAGAGTCTGGCGCGCTTTGAATGTTTTGGACTTTGAGCTTTGGTCTTTGATTCGTTTTGTTGCTCGACCGCTATCGGAATAAAGCGCAACATCGATCAAAGTTCAAGGTTTTTAGTTTTTAGTTTTTAGTTTTTAGTTCAAAGGGTAAGAATTACTTATGCCGTTAGTTAAGATCCCTAAATTACGGTTGCTTGATAAAGTCAAACGCTTTTTCATGGCTGATCTCGTAAAGGGATTAAGCCTGACGATGAAGTACAACATCGGTGCGCTCACCGATAAAGACTCAGTAGCGGGAAAGGGAATCTATACCGAGCAATATCCCAAGGTCCGGCCTGATGTAGCCCCGCGTTTTCATGGCGCGCCGCGGCTCAACATGGATCCGGAAACCCACGACACTTTATGCATCGCTTGTAATCTCTGCGCCATCGCCTGTCCGGAAGACTGCATCGATGTACTGGCGATGGATGTGGAAATCATGGTGGCTGGGAAGCCGCGCAAGAAGAAGGTGCTCGATGAGTTTATCTTCGACACTTCGCGATGCATGTTCTGCGCGTTGTGCCAGGAAGCCTGCCCGACATCGTGTTTGGAATTGACTCAGGACTTTGAGCTGGCCACCTACTCGCGCGCCGGCTTTGTCTGGAACCGCGAGATGCTGGAACAAGGGCGCGAGACGGTCAAGTATCTGAAGTGATTGCCGATTGGCGATTGCCAATTGCCGATTAAGCGTAAGCGAGTTTGTGTTGGCTCCTCACCAGCCATGAATGCAGAAGAACTAAAGATTCGTAGTAAGAAGTTTTCGCTCAGAATATTTAAGCTCGTAGCTGCTTTGCCAAACAGTGTTCAGGGCAGAGCAATCGGCTCTCAGCTAATAAGGAGCGGAACATCGGTCGCTGCTAATTATCGCGCCGCTTGTAGGGCAAGATCGAAAGCCAATTCGTCGCCAAGATAGGCCTTGTTGAGGAAGAAGCTGATGAAAGTGCTTTTTGGATGGAATTGATAATTGAAAGTGGGATGCTGCGGGAGAAGGTCGTCGGAGCTTTATTGCTCGAGGCTAAAGAATTAGTTGCCATCATGGCGCGTTCCAGAATCTTTGCGGCAAAATCACTGAAGCGAAGGCAATAGAGCACCAATTGGCAATCGCCAATCGGCAATCGGCAATTTTATGGTCCTTTCTGGTTGGGAAGCAGTTTTCTTCTGGATATTTTCCATCGCGGCCATCTTCGCGGGGCTTTTGACCGTGATGGCGCGCAATGCAGTTCACAGCGCCCTGTTTCTGATTTCATCCCTCGTCTCGGTCGCCGCCTTGTTTGTCCTCGCGGGCGCGGAGTTTATCGCCGGCGTGCAGATTCTCGTTTACGTCGGCGGCGTGATGGTGTTGTTCCTGTTCGTGATCATGCTTGTCAACGTTGGCGCTGAAGAGCGCGGTAACCAACCGATCATGAACAAGCCGCGCCAGGTAGCAACCAGCATGATCTTTTGTTTACTGCTGGTGCTGGGTCTGCTTTTCGCAGTAAACGTGGGTTACCGCGGGTTACAAAAGAGAAATCCCGCGGCTGCAGCTCGAATACAGGACCAGACTCTTAAGCCGGGCGGGACGGGTACGAGCAACATTACGACTGACACACAGCGCGTCGGCAATAGTCTCTACCGGTTTGCAGCGTTGCCTTTTGAAATAGCCAGCGTGCTACTGCTGGTCGCTATCATCGGCTCAGTGATGCTGGCGCGAACGCTTAAACAGGAAGCCGCGGTCGACGATCTACCTCCGGAAGTACTCGCAGCGGAAACTGCACGCGAATCGGAACTGGCCGGCGTCACGGCAACGGCTGAGGAAATCGAATAGCTTACGACATTCATTATGCTGACTCTCTTTGCACCAGGTCTGATTTTTCTGTTTCAGGAAGAAAGCCGTCGCGGCGTCATGTTGGAGAGCATCAAGAACCCCGATCTGTCGCGATTCCTGATGATTGGGGCGCTGCTTTTCGTGATTGGCGTGGGCGGCGTTCTGACTCGCCGCAATATCATCGTCATTTTCATGTCCATCGAGTTGATTCTGAACGCCGCGAATCTCAACTTCATCGCGTTCTCGCGTTACCTGCAGGCGACCGGAAATCTAAATGCCGTGGCCGGCCAGGTCTTTACAGTGTTCGTGATAGTAGTTGCCGCCGCCGAAGCGGCAATCGGACTGGGAATTGTTATTGCGCTTTATCGCAACAAAGAAACGATCTGGATTGACGAGATTGACTTGCTGAAATGGTAAGGAGTTTCAAGTTTTGAATTTGGAATTCCCAGTTGTTTCGAAACTGGCAACCCGGAGCAACCACTTAATACTGAGAATGAGTACTCGAAACTTGAAACTCGAAACTCGAAAGTGATGCATCGTTACATCTGGCTCATTCCGCTTTTGCCACTTGCCGGCGCAGCTCTGAACGGGTTGCTGGGTCGCAAGTTTCGTTTTTCCGAGAAGCTTATCGGGGCTGTCGCTGTCGGCTCAATCGCCCTCGCTTTTCTGCTTAGTCTCGCTGCCGTCTATTCCTACGGCTATAGCAACCACAGTATTTGGCCCAAGTCCTACGTCACCAGCGAAGATGGGGCGTTCAGTTTTACCTGGATTCCTGGAGGTGCGGTTCGTTTAACTGCAGGCGCTACGGAACGTGCAGCGGCAGCGCACGAAAACAATCAGACGGGGGAAGGCGCAACGACAGTCGCAACGCCCGGTGATCAGGCTCCTCACTACTCAGAACTAAATGTCGAGTGGAGTTATCAACTGGACGCCTTGTCGTCAGTTTTCATGCTGATTGTTACGGGTGTCGGCCTGTGTATCTTTGTGTTCGCGACCGGCTACATGCACGGCGACCTGGGCTTTTATCGGTTCTTCGCCTACATGGGTCTTTTCATGTTTTCGATGCTCATCCTGGTGATGGGCTCAAACTTCCTAATGATGTTTGTGGGCTGGGAGGGGGTGGGACTCTGTTCCTACCTGCTCATTGGTTATTACTTTGATCGGAAGGAAGCAGGCGACGCTTCACGAAAGGCGTTTATTACAAACCGGATCGGCGACTTCGGTTTTGCTTTGGCAATCTTTGGGGTGATTGCGGTGTTCGGATCGACGCAATACACCGATGTATTTGAACAGGCGAAAAGCTTTCCGCTCGAAGCGATGGGCCATTGGGGAATTCTGTCGTGGATTGCGCTCGGTCTTTTCATCGGCGCGTGCGGAAAATCCGCGCAACTGCCATTGCACGTCTGGCTTCCCGACGCCATGGCCGGGCCAACGCCAGTTTCAGCCTTGATTCACGCTGCCACGATGGTCACCGCTGGGCTCTACATGGTGACGCGAACCAACGTTATCTTTCAGCACTCGCAAACGATGATGCTGGTGGTGGCATTAGTGGGAGCGACGACAGCAATCTTCGCTGCCACGATCGCAATAACCCAGAACGACATTAAGAAGGTTCTTGCTTATTCAACTGTTTCGCAGCTTGGCTTCATGTTTATGGCGTGCGGCGTGGGCGCCTTCGTGATTGGAATCTTTCATGTAATGACGCACGCGTTTTTCAAAGCCCTGATGTTCCTTGGCGCCGGCAGCGTGATCCACGGTATGCATCACGAACAGGACATGCGGCGGATGGGTGGGTTGAAGAAGTACATGCCTTACACTTACATAACCTTCCTCGCCGGCTGGCTAGCCATTTGCGGCATCATTCCCTTCAGCGGCTTTTGGTCGAAAGATGAAATCCTGTGGAACGCAGCGTCGACGTCCGTCATCCCTTATGGCTGGCTCGTTTGGATCGTCGGCACCATTGCAGCAACCTGCACGGCGTTTTACATGACGCGGTTAGTGGCGATGACCTTTTGGGGCAAGTTCAGAGGCGCTGACCCAGAGCACGGTAGCCACGATCATGGCGCTGCGAAGCCCGATCATGCGCTTCCGCACAAGGGTCATGCGGATGCACGTCACGGTCACGGCGGTCACACACCTCACGAGTCGCCCGCTTCGATGTGGATACCGCTCGTCGCTTTGGCTGTCCTGGCAACCATTGGCGGATTTGTTGGCGTTGGTCCCGCCTTCAAATTCCTTACCGGCAGTGAACATCCTGGCGGCCGTCTAAGTATTGTCAACTATCTCGATCCCATTATCTGGAATTCTGCGACAGGCGAATTTGGAAGAGAGCATCCGAGTGCAGCTGGAGCAGAACATGACGCGGCACCTGTTGCTGCAACACCGGCCGGTGAGGCTGCGACCACAGAACTCGCAACCGTCCCGACTGAAAGCCAGGCTGCGACTCAGGCGGCAACGACTCACGAAGGATTCAACTTAGCCCACGCAGCGGAAAGCAGCCTGGGCAGTCATCTGGCGGCGGAGTGGCTTTTCATAGTTATCTCGCTCTTCGTGGCTGCGCTTGGCATCACGGTCGGTTGGTTGTTCTACGTGAAGAGCCCGTACCTGCCGGATCTCTGGGCGCGCAGGCTCAAACCGCTTTACGAAGCCAGTTACAACAAGTATTGGGTCGATGAATTATACGGCTGGGCCATAACACGGCGCGTGATGGATGCGGCGCGCGGAGTCTTCGCGGTGGATTCAAATGTGATTGATGGCGCCGTGAACGGCAGCGCCTGGCTGACGAAGCTGACGAGCAGGTTAACTGGTGCGGCCGATAAATATTTCGTCGATGGCATCGTTAACGGGATTGCTGCTTTCATTGTGCGTCTGATGTCGCCCCTCTTCCGCGCCGCGCAAACTGGCTTAACGCAAAACTACGCCCTCGTTATGGTTTTCGGATTGGTGGTTGCAGTGGCGCTTTTCTTTGCGGCGGACATAGTGAGTTTAGTGAAGAGCTTCGTGGCCCTGGTGATCTAGAGGGTTTGTCAGTTGTCAGTCGTCAGTTGTCATTAGTTCGTTGTCAGTAATCCCCAGGCAGTTTGTAAATGGATGTCTTACTTAACGGCAACCGGCCACCGACAACTCACCACCGGCACTACAAGCGACCACTGACCACCGACCACCGACAACTGACAACTGACAACTGACAACTGACTACGCCTATCATGAAGACCTACATCCTTTCCATCGTCACCTGGCTACCAACGGTCGGCGCTATCATCATTCTGGCGCTCTTCAAGAAGAACCAGTCGAATCTCATTAAGAAGTTTGCCACCGCCTGGTTTGGACTCGCGTTCGTCGCGTCGTTATTGCTGATGGGTTATGACCGCGGAATCGGCGGCATGCAGTTCCTCGAAGACTACAAGTGGATCCCGGTAATCGGTGCGCGCTATCAAATGGGGGCTGACGGCGTGGCCGTATTGCTTATTGTGCTAACGACTCTGCTGGGCGTGATCGCGTCGCTCTCGTCGTGGAAATATATTGAGAAGCGTGAAAAGGAATACTACGTTCTGCTCCTGCTCCTGCAAACGGCCGTAGTCGGCGTCTTCGCTTCGATGGATCTTTTCCTCTTCTACTTGTTCTTTGAAGTGTCGCTCGTGCCCATGTACTTCCTGATTGGCATCTGGGGTGGCGAGAACCGGCTTTACGCAGCCATCAAATTCTTTCTCTACACGCTCGTGGGTTCGGTAGTAATGCTGCTGGGCGTTTTGAAGATGTATTTTCTAACGCAGGACACAGCGCTTACCTCGCAGATCACTCAGACGACGATCGATCTGGTTGCCGGCAATCCACAAGCGAGCTCGCTGGTAAACGCCAGTTATCAGGCCGCGGTTCTTAACGGCACCGGCACCTTCAACATGCTTTACATGCAGGCGCTCGGTTCCGTTATGCCGATGGGGACGATGCAAGTCCTGCTGTTCTTCGCGTTTGCCCTGGGCTTTGCGATTAAGGTACCGATGTTTCCGTTTCACACCTGGCTGCCCGATGCGCACGTTGAGGCGCCCACTGCGGGTTCCGTGATCCTTGCCGGTATTTTGCTAAAGCTGGGTACGTACGGTTTCTTCCGCTTCAACCTGCCAATGTTTCCCGCAGCCTCTGTGGACGAAAGCTACTTCGGTTCTTTTGGTGTGCGGAGTGTGATGATCTTCCTGGCCATTGTCGGCATCATCTACGGCGCACTCGCGGCAATGTACTTCGTCGTTAAGAAAGACGGAGACGTCAAAAAGCTGGTGGCTTACTCGTCAGTGTCGTCAATGGGCATCGTGATGCTCGGGCTGTTTTCACTGAACCCGAATGGGGTCAACGGCGCAGTCCTGCACATGATCAATCACGGCATTTATTCGGCCGCACTCTTCCTGCTCGTCGGAATTATTTACGAACGACGGCACACGAGAATTGTTGCCGAATTTGGCGGGCTGTCGCACGTGATGCCAGGTTACGCCGCCGTGTTCCTGTCGATGGTAATGACGGCCATTGGGTTGCCCTTACTGTGTGTTTTCATTTCCGAATTCCTTTCGCTCCGCGGAGCGTTTGAAGCGAATCCATGGTGGGCGGCTTGGGGCGCGCTGGGAATCATTTTGAATGCCGGCTACATGCTCTGGCTGTATCAGCGCATGTTCTTTGGCACTATTGATAATCCTAAGAACGAAACCCTCTCAGACTTGAGCGGGCGCGAATGGCTCTACATGACGCCCCTTGTAATCATGTCACTGTGGATCGGGGTCTATCCCCAGACTTTTCTTAATTACATTCGCCAGCCGGTAGACGCGGTTGTGAAACACGTGCGTCCGGATTATCCCTTGCGGCCCTTGCCTGGCGCCGCCCCCACTCAACAGCAGGCAGTGAAATGAATGATGAATGATGAACGTTAAGTAAGACCACTGGGATTGTTGAGATCATGACCGAAATATTAACGAGTACAATTCATCATTCATCATTCGTGGTTCATCATTTCTTCCTCCTGCAAGCGAATACGAGCGCGCTTTTCAATATCGCCGACCTGCAATTAATCGCTCCGGAACTGATCCTCACAGTATGTGCCTGCGCTGCTCTGATTCTTGAAGTCATTCTTCCTTATCGCAAAAGCAAAGCGATCGCTTACTTCGCGCTGGTGAGCATTGGGATTGCCGCGTCGTCATTGGTGGTGCAATGGTGGCTGGTCCGAGCCAGCTTGCCACTCACCGGCTTCTACGGGATGGTGCGCATCGATGGCTTTGCTCTTCTTTTCAAAGCCATCTTTCTGATCGCGGCCGCTTTAGCCGTCGCCATCTCCATACGCTATCTCGATATCGAGGGCGAACAGCACGGCGAGTATTACGCACTCGTTCTCTTTGCAACCGTAGGCATGTTGTTTCTGGCCTGTGGCTACGACCTGATCGCCTTATACATCAGTCTCGAGCTGATGGCCCTGACGTTTTACGTGCTTGTCGCGTTCACCAAGCGCGAGAAGCGATCCAATGAAGCCGCCATGAAGTATTTTCTACTGGGCGCATTTTCGTCAGGCGTGCTGCTCTACGGAATGTCACTGCTCTATGGAATTACGGGCTCGACGAACCTGGGAGAGATTGGCTCCGCACTCGCTCAGATTGTTCCTTCAATGAGTGACACCGCAGATCCGGCCGACAGTCTCGCCAATCTTCGACCGATGCTGTTGCTGGCAATGATTGCGCTCGCTGCTGGTTTGTTCTTCAAGATTGCCGCCATGCCGTTTCACATGTGGGCCCCTGACGCTTATGAAGGCGCGCCCACTTCAGTTACAGCGTTTCTCTCAACCGGGTCGAAGGCTGCGAGCTTTGCGCTTTACGCCCGCATCTTTCTCGAAGCATTGCCGGCGATGCGCGTCGATTGGGCTCCTTTGCTCGGGCTGGTAGCGGCGATCACAATCATGGTGGGCAACTGGGCGGCAGTGACTCAAGAAAACTCTAAACGCCTGCTTGCATATTCATCTATCTCCAACGCCGGTTACTTATTGCTCGGACTGGTGGCAGGCAACTCTTACGGTTACACCGGATTGCTGATCTATCTTCTGGTTTACACGCTAATGAACATGGGCGCGTTCGGAATCATCATCAGTCTGCGCCGGCGCGGGATCATCGGGGACAACGTCGAGGATCTGACTGGTCTGGCTCTCAAGGCGCCAGGCATGGCAGCGATGATGGCAATCTTCATGCTCTCGCTGGGCGGGCTGCCCATGACAGGTGGCTTCATCGGCAAGTACTTTCTGTTTGGCGGCTTGCTGCAGCGCGGTCAAACGGACGGGAAAAACTGGTATTACTGGCTCGCGATCTGGGCAATCATCAACACCGTCGTCTCCTTCTATTACTACATCCGCTTCATCAAAGTGATGTACCTCGGCGATAGCATCGCGGACGACAGACCCCTGGAGCTTTCGCCTGTGCTGAGGACCGCGCTCGTCGCCTCACTCGTGGGAATCATTGTCATCGGCCTTTATCCACAGCCTTTCATTAGCATCGCCCAACAGCTCTTAACCCCGTAAATGGATTCTCAGTCCACCGCGGATCAACCGGAGGAATGCGCAGTCAGGAAGGCGGGCTTGCCCCCGCTCT
>JBPCMI010000158.1:0-10074 GCA_051002415.1 Pyrinomonadaceae bacterium | reverse complement strand
GTTGACCACCCTACTGCTCGTGGTTGTGTTACCGGTCGTGTTGGTTTCCGTGGTTTTTGTTTTAGTGTCTACCGGCTCGGCTGAGGGTGCTGCGGTTTTCGGCGCGGCACTGGGGGTAGTTTCCGCGGCCTGACCAGTGGTTGAGTAACCAGTTCGTCCCTGGATCTCTTCACCCTTCGGTTCAAGACCAAGCGGTGACGACTTCTTCAGACCGTCTATGCCACGCATCTGCGGCAAGTCGTCGCGATTCACCGGCTTCACTAGGTTAGCCGTGACAATAAACATCAACTCTGTTTCGTTTTTCTGGAATGACTTGGAGCGGAAGAGGGCGCCCAGTATGGGGATGTCGCCGAGCACCGGAACTTTAGAAAGCGATTTGATTTCGCTGTTATCCAACAAACCAGCCAATGCGAAGGACTGTCCATCGCGCAGCTCGACGCCCGTCTTAGCGCGCCGGGTCTTCAGAGCCGGAATTAGAAAGCCATCAAACTTGACGCCGTTTGCGAAGTCAATCGTCGAAACTTCTGGTTCCAATTCGAGGCGAATGTGATCTTCATCGATGATGGTCGGCTTAAAATTCAAACGCACGCCATACTCTTTGAAGATGATTGAGACGGTGGTCTTTTCACTGCCGCCCTGCACCATCGGTACCGGGAACTCGCCACCGGCGAGAAAACTGGCTTCCTGACCATCCATTGCGATCAGGTTGGGCTCGGCAAGCTCACGCAGCGAACCTTCGGTCTGCAGCATGCGCAACATTGCGAGCGAATTTCCTCCCATCACGAGCATGTTCAAAACACTGCTCGAGAGCGCGCCGGAAATGACTCCGGCCATCGGGCTTGCCGGAGGATTGCTAAGTGAGCTGGGACCACCACCACTGTTCAGATAGGTGCCGCTACCAGGGCTGCCCTGATACGTGTAAGAGGTGCCCACATCTTTCAGACGATTGCGACTTACTTCAGCGACGCGAACTTGCAGCTGTACCTGGGTCGCGGACTTCACCGGCGACGAAAGCATGTTTACTGTTTTGAAACCGGCGGCCTCGACAACGCTCTGGGCCTGTGCTCCCGTCTTGACGTCGCCAACGCTGCCAGACATCACGACAGAGCCGTTAGCCTGACTTAAACGAATATCGTCTTTCGGGAAGAGCACGCGCATTTGCGAGTCGATCAGCGAAAGGTTTGCGCGGACATAAACGTCGAATACGAGGTACTCGCCGCCTGATTGTTCCCAGGCGATGAAGTTCACCTGGCCGAAACCCTTGCCATTGACCAAAACCTGATCAGGAGTGACGAGCACGGCTTCGGCGATCTCGGGATTTGAAACTGAGAAGCGGCCGACGGGTCTGTCGAAGTTGATCACCCGCGACTGTCCAACGAGCACGTTCACAGGAATAGATTCCTTGTTCTGCTTAAAGGAAGCAGTGTAGGAAGTCTCCTGGGCGTGGGCCATGGAATTAACAAGCAGAATAATCAACGACGCGAATACCAGGCTTACGCGGCGTTTCATTGAGGGACTTTGCATGGTCTGTTGCTCCTTAAAATTAGTGGAAGTCGTTTTGGCCCACGGCCGTCATCAACTTGCAATCTCTTTTTTGAGTCCCGACTCTCCTTACGGGAAGTCAACACTTCGCTTCTTGGCACCCTCAATCATCTCAACTGAGGATCTTGGCGCTGCCGGTTGCGCAGCCGGTGCCGGCTTTGCTTCCGCTTGCACGCGAACGCGACGCGGTGCAGTAGTTTTCTGTTCGGGTCGTTCACTCTTGAGCGAACCGGGTTCAGGCTGCGGAGCAGCGACGTCGCCACCCAACAGGGTTCTCTTGTTAACACCGGTAGTTTGTTGATCGCCTTGATCGATGGAATTGCGCATCACGAGCTGGAGCTTGCCTTCACTGGAAGCAAGGGCGAGCTTCTCTGCCTGTTCAGGCGTAACGAGCAAGGTAACTGCCTTAACGCTGTTGGCTTCACGTTCGCTTTCCGGCTTGTCAATGTTCTGACCGTTGGCCAGCACCTTGATGTTCTGCAGAACGATCTTAGAGATCGGGTCCTGGGCGACCGCGCCGTTACCGGTGGGGACGATCACGACCACAACGTCGACGAGAGTTCCCGGCATGATGAAGCCCGAGATACCAACCACGTCGTCAACCTTCACCGTCATCGCGCGGTAGCCTTCCGGAATGATCGCGGACAGGCCGCCTGCCGTTCCTTCGGGAGCGAGACGCGCTTCAGTGATGGGCTCTTTAGGAGCAATGTTCACGACTGCGACACGGCCAGCGAGTTTCTCAACGGAATCAAAGGCGCCATCTGGAGTCGATTCTTGCGGGAACTGCACGAGGGTGATCTGTTCCGCAATGATTTTGGTACCAATTGGAATCGCTACTTTGGCAACTGCCACGCCGCGTAGACTCTTGGTGTAAGCCTGTGCGCTCGACAAATAGCGACTGACAGAAACGGCTGCGAGTAGCCCAAACAAAAGGGCACCGGCTAACACGATGAAAAAGCGTTTGTTGCGCATGATCTGAATCTCCGTGGTCAGTTGACCCGACTAAGGCTTTGCGCTTTTAGGCGCGAAAAACCGCTGTTGAAATGATGCTGCCGATAGTGATGGCTACGCCGTAAGGAATCGTGTGAGTGCGGTCGGTGGGAATGGCGAACTTAGGCATCTCCCAACCAGGCAGCATTCCCACGAGTATCTGCAAAACTCTGTGCATGGTGGTCACGAGCACGCCGGCTCGAATGACGCTGATCAGCGCGAGTACGCCGCCTGTCAGCACGACAATAAGAAAAGTTGGAAGGACAAGATGCGCGCCCGTGACTGCACCGATGGCCGCGAAGAGCTTGACGTCACCGGCGCCCATTGCGCCAAACACGTGAAGCATGAACATCAGTCCGAAGGCGAGTGCACATCCACCTAAACTGGTGAGTAGTCCGGAAAGGCCTCCGAAGATGCCATTGATTGCGACCCCTCCAAGCAGCGCAGCGAGCACGTAAGCGTTCGGAATACGACGGTACCGCACGTCGTGATAAGTAATGATCACTGCGAGCGGTAGGAGGAGGGCTATCGTGACAATCGTTGCCGACATTGTTAGGGCACCTCGAGGACTGTGGGGGAAGAATTGTTCTCTAGCCGGCGATTGTTACCGCCAGCGAGTTCAGTCTGTCGCCAATGGCGACGCCGAGACTCTGGAAAGCGAATGCGCAGGCAATCGCCACCAGGGCGGCGGCCACCGCATATTCAGACAGTTCAAGTCCAGTTTCATCTCGAAGAAAGTTCTTGATCATGGTTTCACTCCCGGGTGGGATTTTTGGCTGCGAAAGAGCCGATAACGCGCTTTAACGGAGTTTGAATCTCAGCTAAAGCGCGCTCGGGCCCATTTCGCTAAGTGGGATTTAGCCGGTGATGGTCGCGGCCAACGTGTTGATGCGCGTGCTGATGGCTCCACCCAAAGCGGTGAAAGCGCCGACGACTGCGATCGCAACCAAGGCTGCGGCAACTGCGTACTCCGACAACTCAAGACCGGTTTCATCGCGAAAGAATCTCTTAATCATTTTGTTGCTCCTTCTAAGTTTGGTTTAGGGTTATCTGGCCCTTCGTTACCTGACGGATAACGAAGGCTTGAGAGTTAGCGCAAAGCCCTCAGGAAGGCAGGGCCACTCTTAACTGTGGCCCTTTGCGGCTCTGGTTCAGAGGGAGTCTTGGTCGTGCGGCGACCAAAACCGTTAAGCCCACTGACAACAGCGCCACACAGAGACAAGATCACCAGCAACATGTCGTAGTCGGCCACGGCCGCACGTCGTGCACTGACAAGAATTGCCAGAGCCAGAATTGGCGCGGTGACTGCGATTCCTGCTAGCGATATCAACTCTTTAGCTTTTAGTTCCTTCATGGGATGCCTTGGTGTGTATTTCTCTCTAGGGTGATCTCGCGACGCATTGCTTCGCGACGGTGAGGTCCATTACAAGGGCTGTGCCAGCGAGCCAATCACTGTGAAGTACAACAGAATCGAGTTTCGCTGAACTTCAAACTGGTTTTTTTGTAGCCCGCAGTTGACAAGTCGAACTCCTGCGCCTTGCCGGCCACCTTCGCTTTGTTGTTTCGAGTGTTGGGTTTCTCCTATGAAATCGCGCTTGTCGCCCGGCGTTGACAGTGGCGTTTGAAGTTTGACCAGCGGGGCTACAAGCCGTGCGGGCAATGCTTTGAGCAAAAGAAAAAGCACTCGAGACTTAATCTCGGGTGCTGAAGTGAGAGGTCGCGGCTAGTTCTTTGCAAGTGACTATTTATTGGCGATCCGAACGGAACTGTAGCCCTGGCTCGGTGTCCTCCTGGAGAAACTCGCCGATGTCGATTGCCAGCCGCTTTAGTTTCTTATAGAGCGTTTGCCTGGAGCCAAGCCCCAAAGCTTCGCTGGTCAGGGCCACATTGCAGTCGTGTCGTTTTAAAGCTTCGGTAATAACCCGCCGCTCATAATCTTCAAGTAAGTTTTCCAGATTGTCATTCGAACGATCAGTCGCCTCGCGATTGCGCAGCCTTTGCGGAAGTATATGTTCACTTAGGTGCTGGGGAGTGATGAATCCATTTTCATCCGCGAAGAGCACCAGTCTTTCGATTTCCGCTGCCAGCTCTCGAATATTACCGGGCCAGGAATACTCCTCAAGGATTCGTATCGCTTCCCACGTGATTCCCTCGATTGCTCGATCATTACGACGCGCGTAGTGAGTGAGAAAATGCGAAATTAGTGTTGCAACGTCGTCTGGGCGCTCCCTAAGTGGGGGCACCTTGATCGTCAAGGCTGCGATTCGGTAATAGAGATCCTCGCGAAACGTCTTCTGCTGCACGAGTTGCTCGATGTTCTTATGACTCGCCGCGATTACTCGAACGTTTACCTTTCGTGGCATGCGTTCACCAAGCGTGTGAATCTCTCCTTCCTGCAAAAACCTCAAAAGCTTTGGTTGGAGCGAAAGCGGTAAATCGCCGATCTCATCAAGAAACAATGTGCCGTTTTCCGCCGCGCGGATTAATCCTTCATGATCGTTGAGGGCGCCCGTGAATGTTCCCTTGCGATGACCGAAGAGCATGCTTTCGATCAGATCGGCCGGAACGGCGGAGCAGTTGAACGGAACGAATTCCTTTCCCGCTCTTCGGCTTAAACGGTGAATCGCTCGAGCAATTAGATCTTTACCTGTTCCCGATTCGCCACTGATCAGCACTGTCGAATCAGAGTCTTTGATCCGTTCAACCGACTTCGCAACTTCCGTCATCGCCCGACTGATAAACACCATTCCGGGAAGCGTTGATGCGGCAACGCCCGCGGCGAGAATCTGCTCTCGATTCGCAGGTCTAATCGCGGACGCTTGCGAGTGTGCCAGTTGAGTGACGTCAAACAGCGCACGCAGATTCTTCGCCTGCGCATCAGTTAAGGGCCGAACACAACAACCGTAGAATGCTGCTCCTTGCCGATCTAGGAGGGGCTTGGCGAGTACAAAACAAAAGGACGAGTCCCCGGCTTTTATCTCCGGGAGAGAGGTCGGGGCGGCGAATGTGTCAGCCACGGTTTTCTCGGCGAGAGATAACTCGCCTTCATCAAGACCTTCGGCCCACTTTAGCTGCGCTCGTCCAGAAGCTTCGCTTGTCCAAATTGATAGTCCATAGGTGGGCGCCGTCGCCTCAACCATCAAACTGAGCTTGATCATCACCTCATACAGCTGCTCAGGACCATTGCCGGCGGCCTGGCAAACGGCGCGAACCATCGAACTAATTGGAAGATTGCTTTCTTCTGAAGCCACATTACTGACGGCTTCAAAACTTGAATTTGGCGAGCTCGACATGTTCCTTCAGAGTCCTGTCAGTCGTGCACAGTGAGGGGCAACGCAAGATCGTTGTTTGCAGAATGTTGAGTGATTGGTCGGCGAGCGCTTGTCTGCGACTTGATGGTCGGCAATCCGACCGGGGTTTTGTGAGTCTAGTTGCGCCTGCCATCAGTGTCAACAGAATTTAACACTGCTTCGTGGGCGCCGCCGAAGAGTCCGGCTTTCCGTACGCCAACCGTTCGCCACTTTGGTCCATTAAGCGCCCTTAGTTCAAGTATCCGTTGAACTTACGTTGCGAAACAGTTGCAAACAAAAATCTTTACTCGCTTAAGCACCGATGTTACATTCCGGCCACCTTGCCGCTAAATCTTTTACTGGCAACGGATTGGCAGTGGCAGAAGCCCATTCCCTTGGGTCAGGCTTTCAGGAAATACCAGCTATCTTGTGGTTGCGTTCACTGAAGTCGGTTAAGCAGGCTCTTAAAAAAATACATGGCAATTCGATTTGGAACCTCCGGTTGGCGCGCTGTCATCGCAGACGACTTTACGTTTGCGGGCGTCCGCCAGGTGACCGAGGCGATTTGCGCCCACTTCGGAACCAGTGACGAAGCCAAAAAGTCAGTAATCATCGGCCACGATACCCGCTTTCTCGGGGAGCGATTCGCAGCGGAATGCGCAGGCGTCGTTTCGGCTCATGGATTTCGCACTTTGTTGTGCAATCAGCCGACTCCCACGCCCACGATCTCCCACGCGATTCGCTCAGAAAAGGCAGTTTGCGGAATCAATTTCACGGCTTCTCACAATCCGCCCGAGTACAACGGGATGAAGTTGTCGACTGGCGACGGAGCACCAGCGCTTCCAGAAATAACCAAACACGTTGAGGGTTTGATCGCTGAGCGCGGTGTAGTTGATCCAGTAAGCGGGAAGAAACCGCAGACTTCAGACTTTGAAACCTACTCGCCGCGCAAGGCTTACCTGGAAGACTTGAAGGAGAAGATCCGCTTCGACCTCATTACGAAAGCCGGCGGTCGCTATGCTTTCGATCCGCTTTGGGGAACCGGGCGCGGCTATCTCGACGAAGCACTGAGAATGCACGGGCTGGAAGTCGAAACAATCCACGATTGGCGCGACGTTTTGTTTGGCGGTCGCTCACCCGAACCCGAAGTTAGCCATCTGACTGAGCTTCGCGATCTGGTCGTCGCCAAGAAATGCACGTTGGGATTAGCGACTGATGGCGATGGCGATCGTTTCGGAGTAATCGATGCCAATGGCGAATTCATCACTCCCAACCAACTGATCGCTGTGCTCTTTGATTATCTGGCTGAGTCGAGAAATTGGACTGGTGGCGTGGCGCGCTCGGTCGCAACGTCGCATCTGGTAGATCGCGTCGCGGAAGCACGGGGTCTCCCCGTTTACGAAACGCCTGTCGGGTTCAAATTCATCGGAGAATTGATCAATGAAGACAAGATTATCCTGGGCGGTGAAGAGTCGGCGGGATTATCGATCAAGGGTCACTATCCGGAGAAAGATGGCATCCTTGCGTGCCTGTTGGCAGCGGAGGCAGTCGCTGCGCGCGGCGAGAGCCTGACGCAGCAGCTAAACAAACTGTACACGCGCGTTGGCCGTCTCGAAGCTGGGCGCATCGGTGTGCGGCTCACTGATGAACTGATGAAGTCGTTGAGTGGAAAATTGAATCAGGATCCAAAAGAAATCGGCGGGCGTCCGATCGCGCGTACGAATCGCATGGACGGTGTGAAGTTTATTTTTGGTGATGGCTCGTGGCTGCTGATGCGGCCCTCCGGCACAGAGCCACTTGTTCGCATTTACGCGGAATCAGAATCAGCAACGGACTTGGAGGTGCTTCTTGAGCAGGGTCGTAAATTCTTACTGGGTTGATGAGCGAATTCGCTCACAGCGTGTAGCGTCGCGCGCGGTGTCTCCGTTTGCGCCGGTGCGTGATATTTCCGTTGAACTGCTTGGCTCTCGCGCTGAGATAAGACGCCGGGGCGGGATCATTCCCTCGTGGGTGATCTTCGGCATGATCATGCTGGCCACGCTTGCCGTCTGCGCCACCGTAACAGTGCGCACGCGCACGAGGATGCATGCCGCCTCGCAGCAATACGTCAGGATGCAGACTGACGTGCAAACGTTACGCGAGAGCAATAGCCTGCTGCGCGTTGAAGTGGAGCAGTTGCGCGACAATCCACGTGCGATTGAGTCAGCAGCTAGGAAGCGACTCAACATGGTGCGTGATAACGAAATCCTGGTGCCTATCGAATAAGCCGACAAGCTTGTCGGGAGGAAACAATGAAACGATTTCTTAACCTGCCAATCGCCGCCGCTAGTTCCCCTGCTTGAATCCACACGTAACGGGTCCCTGCCCTGCTGGCGCGGCTATGACTGCCATCGTAGCCGCGCCCCTCTCTTTCTAAAGCTCAACTAAATGCGGTTTGACACCCTCTATACCCTCCAATAATATCGAATTCCCCCAAAGGCAACTCATTTCAACTGAGAGGGTTATGGCTGAAACTAAAGAAGAGATTTCTGCGAGTGAGGTGGAGGTCGACCGCTGGGAGCGTGAGACATTAGAACCAACGCTGAACAAGACACCTGAAACCAAGCAGCGCTTTGAGACCGTTTCACTCGAAGAAGTAAAACGCCTCTACACTCCAGCCGACGTTGAAGCGATAGACTTTTCTCAAGACATCTCCTTCCCTGGCGAATTTCCTTACACGCGTGGCATTCATCCGACAGGTTATCGCGGGAAACTCTGGACCATGCGGCAGTTCGCTGGGTTCAGCACTCCCGAAGAGACAAACGCGCGCTTCAAATATCTGCTCGCCCAGGGCCAGAACGGTCTTTCAGTAGCCTACGATCTACCCACGTTGATGGGTTACGACGCTGATTCCCTGCTCTCTGAAGGTGAAGTAGGAAAATGTGGTGTCGCGGTTTCCTCGCTTGCCGATATGGAAGTTCTTTTTGACGAAATTCCGCTCGAGCAAGTGACAGTCTCACAAACCATTAATGCGCCGGCATCGGTACTGCTAGCGATGTATCTCGTAGTTGCCGAGAAACAAGGTGCTGATTGGAAGCGGATTTCGGGAACCCTGCAGAACGACATTCTAAAGGAGTACATCGCCCAGAAAGAGTGGATCTATCCCATTCGGCCCGCGATGAAACTGGTAATCGACACGTTCGAGTTTTGTACGCAACACGTGCCGCGTTACAACCCGGTCTCGGTCAGCGGTTATCACATCCGTGAAGCAGGGGCCACCGCGATCCAGGAGTTGGCTTTCACTTTGCGCGATGGACTTGAGTACGTTGAATGGGGATTGAAGGCGGGGTTGGAGCTCGATAGTTTTGTTCCCCGCATCTCCTTCTTCTTTAATGCTCACAATGATTTCTTCGAGGAGATTGCGAAGTATCGGGCGGCGCGCCGGATCTGGGCGCGAGAAATGCGCGATCGCTTTGGGTCTCGTAATGAGCGGACGCTTAAACTCCGGTTCCACACGCAGACGGCAGGTGTTTCTCTCACCGTGCAACAACCGCTCAACAATATTGTTCGCGTTGCGATTCAAGCCCTCGCAGGCGTTCTCGGCGGCACGCAAAGCTTACACACCGATGCTTATGACGAAGCCCTCGCCCTGCCAACCGATCGCGCTGCGCTGATTGCCTTACGCACGCAACAGATCATTGCTGAAGAGACTGGCGTCGCGAATACCGTTGATCCCCTTGGCGGTTCCTACTTTATCGAATCACTAACAGACAAGATGGAGCGCGAGGCGCTGGACTACTTCCGCAAGATCGATTCACTGGGCGGCATGGTTCCAGCTATTGAGAAAGGTTTCCCGCAGCGCGAAATTCAGGACTCTGCTTACCAGTACCAGAAGGCAGTCGAGCGTGGCGAACAAGTAATTGTGGGCGTGAACAAGTATGCCATGGAGGAAGACGCTCCGATTCCTACGCTGGTGATCGATGAGTCAGTGCGCGATCATCAGGTTGAGCGGCTGCAGCAAGTTCGTGACAAGCGCGATGCCGGAGCCGTAGAAAACGCTCTCGAGAAACTTAGGCAAGCCGCGCATAAAGCAGAGAACACGATGCCCGCGACTATCGAAGCAGTGCGTGCCTACGCAACACTTGGTGAGATCTGTTCCGCCCTTCGTGATGTCTATGGCATTTATGAAGAACCTGCTTTCTAGCTAAGCGTTAGGCGCGTCTGAAACAATGTCCGGCCCAATACTGCTCGCTTTCTCTCTCTTAAGCTCAGG
>JBPCMI010000157.1:0-21133 GCA_051002415.1 Pyrinomonadaceae bacterium | reverse complement strand
AGGAGTCGGTCGAGACCAAGACTTCTTATAGTGCGTTAGCGACTGAATTTGGATTGAAACTAACCGATGTCACCAACTACCTGGCTGCCGCGCGTCGCGATTTCCGAAAGGTTCTGTTGGAGAAAGTCCGCGAGTTAACCGGAACTGAAGCAGAGTATCAAACTGAGGTGAGGGCGCTCCTCGGGATCGATTTGAAATGAGATCGCTATCTGACCAGAAACTGGATCGACTCCGCCGCATTGCCACGCAGCCGGATTTCAGCGGCACCAAGTACCGTTTGATTAGAGAACTAGGTCACGGCGGCATGGGCACTGTTTATCTGGCAGAGGATATCGATCTCGATCGCGAAGTAGCGGTAAAGGTTTTGAGCACTGAGGCCGATGAATCGGCGCTCTCGCGCCGCATGGTGCGGGAGGCACAGATCATCGCCCGTCTCGAACATCCCGGCATCGTTCCCGTGCATGATGTGGGAGCGCTCGCCGATGGCCGCGTGTTCTATGCGATGAAGCTGGTGCGTGGCGATCGTCTTGACGAGTACACCGCAAATGTCGATTCACTTAAAGAGCGGTTGCGAAAGTTTCAGGCTGCCTGCGATGCCGTCAGCTTCGCGCACGCGCATGGAGTGATTCACCGCGATCTAAAGCCTCAAAACATCATGATCGGAGAATTCGGTGAGGTCCTCGTGTTGGATTGGGGCGTCGCCAAGATCCTCCGTGATGCGATTCTCGATCGAGACGATTCTGAAGCTGAGACCTTACGCCTGCTGCCGCGGACACACACAAATGAGTCGCAACTAGAAGAACACGCCGACGACACGCTGCGCGGCACCATTATCGGCACCGCCAAATATATGTCGCCCGAGCAGGAACGCGGTGCAATAAACGAATTAAATCAACGATCGGATGTCTATTCCCTTGGCGCGATCCTCTACTTCCTCCTGACGAATCGTTCGCCTGCGGCGGTGCCGCCGCGCGCAGTGAACGCCAAAGTAAGCAAGGCTGCTGAGGCTGTTTGTCTGAAGGCAATGTCAGCCTCTGCCGCCGATCGTTACTACAGCGCGGCACAACTATCTGCCGATGTGGCGCGGCTGTTGAATGATGAGCCGGTGTCCGCTTATCGCGAGAACTGGTTTGAAAAAGTGTGGCGCTGGGTCAGCAAGAACCGTGTGCTGCTGCTGATAGTCCTCGCATATTTGCTGGTGAGAATTTTCTTCATCTTTTCCGCATGGCGCTAAAGGATTCGGCGCCGACGTTTAATAGAACTACGGGTCAATCAAGTAATCCGTGTCATCTGTGTAAATCTGTGGCCCGTATGACTGAATGAACATACCCTCCGGTTGGAGTTCGAAGTTATTTAATTAAGCTGAGGAGAACTGAAATGTCTAAACCCCTGATTGGCATTCTGGTAGGCGCGGTGCTGGGCGCGTTTGACGGGCTCACCGCCTGGTTCACCCCTGAGGTCCGCGATCAGCTCGCCGGCATCGTGGTTAGCTCCACGATCAAAGGAATCATCGCGGGCGTCGCGATCGGATTTTTCGCGAAGAAGTTTCATTCACTACCGCTCGGCCTCCTGTTTGGCCTCGCCATCGGCGCGTTTCTGGCTTACCTGACGGCACGCTTTGGGGTCGGTGGTTATTATTTTGAAATCATGTTCCCCGGCACTTTGGTGGGATTAATCGTGGGCTTTGCTACACAGAAGTATGGACGCACGCCGGCACCTGCTCATACATAGGCTTCAGGTTTCAGGCTTCAGGTACCAGGTACCAGGTTTCAGGTACCAGATTTCAGGTTCCGTCTATTCCTGGTTTCCAACGGAACCATAGAACTTGAGACCTGAGACTTGAGACTATTGGCAGGGAACGTTACGATCCCGCTGACAACTGACAACTGACCGCTGACAACTGACCGCTGACAACTTTTCAAAGGAGATCCTTCATGCCTCGAGTTTTACATTTTGAGATTCATGCCTCAGATCCCGACCGCTGCATAAAGTTTTATGAGAAAGTTTTTGGGTGGACGTTTCAGAAATGGCAAGGTCCGATGGACTACTGGTTGGTCACCACCGGGCCCGACTCTGAACCCGGCATTAATGGTGGACTAGTGCGCCGCCAGGGCGAAATCGATGGACAAGCAGTGATTGCTTATGTCTGCACGATCGGCGTCGGGGATCTGGACGCGACCATGGCGACAGTCGAAGCTAACAGTGGAAAAGTCGCTCTTCCGAAAATGCCAATTCCGGGAATGGGCTGGCTCGCTTATTACAAGGACACCGAAGGCAATATATTTGGAATGATGCAACCCGACGAGAGCGCTAAATAAAAGACAGTCCCAAGTCTCAGGTCTCAGCGTGCGTTGATAAGTCTTGTTTGTGACTTTTACTCTAGACCCAGACCGTAGGCCTGTGACCTGAAATTAGAAACCTGAGACTTTAGCTTGAGACTTGAGACTTGAGATTTGAGTCTACCTTGTTAGTCTCCCGCATTGCCGGGCAACAGACCCTCGCAAACAAGCGTTTGCGGACCGCGATCGGTGCAGATGGCATAACTCGCTCGCGAGCCTTGATACATCGTCACGCCGGCATAATCTCCTTTGGCGTTGATGATGTAGAAATTGATTCCGAAGCTCGGCGAGCCGCGCTCGTTAAGTAGTCGCTTCTCGATAGTATTTGCCCGGATACGTTTTAGAGCTTCCATGCCGGCGTCTTTGGGATGAGCGCCACGGCGCATTTCTTCGACAATCAAGAACGAACAGAGATTGTAGAGATTCGCTTCGCCTCTTCCCGTCGAACCTGCGGCACCCACATTGCCATCGACATAAAGTCCCGCGCCCAGGATCGGAGAATCCCCGACACGTCCGGGAATCTTCCAGGCGAGTCCACTCGTGGTAGTAACCCCACAAATCTCCCCCTTGGCATTCACGCCGTTACAATTAATAGTGCCGTAGTAATGTTCACGATCGACTAGTCCTTCCGCCACCATCTTTAAACCTTCGCGGCGCCAAACTTCTGAACGCGTTTTGGGATCGAGATAGTGTGACGGATCGGTGCGGCGTTTCCACTCCAGCCAAATCTGGCGCGAGTGCTCGGTGTTCAGGTCCTCTTCAATTTTGAATCCCATGTTCCGCGCAAAAAGCTGCGCGCCCTTGCCGACGATGAGGTGGTGATCAGTTGTCTCGAGCACGGCCTTCGCGACCAGGGAGGGTGTGCGGACACCTTCGAGCGCGGCGACGGCTCCAGCGCGTTTCTTCGGACCATGCATGCATGAGGAGTCGAGTTGCACCACGCCATCAGCGTTCGGCAAACCGCCGTAGCCCACGCTGTCGTCGAGGGGATCAAGTTCGACGATGTTCACGCCGGCAATCACCGCATCAAGCACGTCGGCGCCTTTGGTCATCATGCCGAACGCTTTCTGAACGCAGGTTTCATTGCCGCCATTTTTGAAGTGGTTGCCGTTCCCGGAAGCGATGACGATTGGTTTAACCCCACTCTGAATTAAGAGCGTAGGCAGACTGAGACTTGGTTTCGCTGCTGCCAGAGTAACTCCGGCTGCGGCTGTGTTGCGGATGAAATCTCGACGTTTGATCTTTTTAGACATGAATCTCCTCGCAAGTAGTCGGGAGGCGTGCTTAGATTTTGAAGCTTGGATGTGATCGAACGGCGCAATTCAAACACGGGAAGTGTTGCTAAGGCAACGGATGGCAGGGAATGCGGCGACAAGAAATCAAATAGCCTGCAAAGCAGGCGTTCAGCGTAAAGCCTAGGGCGTAAGCCCTAGGGGACGGTTACAAATATTTCAACCAGCCCGCAGCAGCGGGCGACAGCGCAAAAATAAAATAGATTGGTACGGGAGATCGAGTCGGACTGAGAACGTAAAATGCTTTCGCCCGCTTCGCAGGCTTCGTTTGTGAGGTTGTTTCGATACCTAGGGCTTACGCCCTAGGCTTTACGCTCAACGCGTGCTCCGCACGGCTACAATCTCCCTAGCCCTTCCTCAAGCTCTCTTTGATTCTTGCTGCGGTCTTTGGTCCAACGCCATCTACTTGATTCAAACCACCACCCGCGACGAAGGCCTTCAGATCTTTCAGGGAAGAAACTTTGAACTTCTGGTGCAGCGTCGCAGCGGTCTTGGGACCAATACCGGGAAGCTCCAGCAGATCCAAAACACTTGCCGGAGTTTCGGCAGTTAACCTTTCCCAAACATCAAACGTGCCTCGCTCCAACAGCTCCATGATCTTGCCGGCAATCGCTTTGCCCACGCTCGGAACATTCTGCAACCCAGCCTCGCCTTCGTGAGCGGCAATGTCCGCCATCCGAACGGGCCATGTTTCAATCGCTTCCGCAGCGTTGCGATAAGAACGCAGGCGGAAGGGATCGTCGCCGCGAACCTCCATTAAAGCCGCGAGCTGAGCAAAGCGCCGTGCAATTGCTTCGTTGTCCATTTATGTCACGTTCTCAGCCACAGATTAACGCCGATTCTCACGGATTTAAGAAGGATCTGATTGGATCTGTGTTCCTCTGTGTTTATCTGTGGCTCAATTCAGTCCCCACTCAACAACTTCTAGGGAACGAGCATCGTGCCGGTGCCCTGGTCGGTGAAAATTTCGGACAGCAAGGCGTTGCGATTGATGCCACTAATGATGTGTGCGCTGTGAACCCCGCGGCGCAGAAGTTCCGCGATGCTTTGCAGTTTTGGAATCATGCCGCCGGTTGCTCGGCCATCAGTCACTAACTGTTCAGCCTCTGCCACCGTTAGCCGGGAAAGCTTGGTCTCAGGCTCACCCGCGCGCAGGTAAATTCCGTCAACATCAGAAAGCAGAATTAGTTTTTCCGCCCCAAGCTGCACGGCTATCTCCGCGGCGATCGTGTCGGCGTTGATATTGAAGACTGTGCCTTGCGAATCGGCGCCGAGCGAGGAAACCACAGGCAAATAACCTTGTCCAAGCAACACAGTTAGCAACCGTGAGTTGATCTTAACCACGTCTCCCACATGTCCAAAATCAATGTGAGCGCGCTCGCCTGTTTCACGATTGAGAACCTCCTTGGGCGGCCGGCGCTCAGCGTGCACGATATTGCCATCGACTCCAGAAAGGCCGACCGCTTCGATACCGCGATTTCTTAAAGCTGAAAGGATGTCAGTGTTTATCTTTCCCGCAAAAATCATCTTCGCCATTTCGAGTGTGGCGTCGTCTGTGACTCGGCGTCCATCAATAATCGTCTGCTCCACGCCCATGCGCGAGGCCAGCTCGCTCAACTGTTTGCCGCCGCCATGCACGACACAGAGACGAATGCCGACTTGATGAAGCAAGGCAAGCTCTTCAGCGAGCGAGCTAAGATTCAAATGCTCTTCCGTAACTTTCCCAGATAGCTTCACAACGAAGGTCTGGCCCTGGAACCGCTGAATGTAGGGCAACGCCTCCCGCAAGAGATCGAGACGCAATTGATTTCCGACTTCGTTGGTAGCTGTCGTCATAACGATGTAGGCCCCAAATTTATACAGATTACATAAATCAATTGTTGTCCTTATCGGTGTCTATCCGTGTTCATCTGTGGCTCCACAATGCTCTCAAACTGTTTAGACCACAGATTCACACAGGGATTGATTAGATCGCTAAGCGTGGATTAGTCCAGCCGCGTTTTATCTGTGGCTTCGCAATGATCCTCAAACTATATAGGCCACAGATTTACACAAAATACACACAGATGATTAGATCGCTAAGCTTGGATCAGTGTCCATCCGCGTTCATCTGTGGCTCCGCAATGCTCATCGAACCATAGGCCACAGATTTACACAGATATACGCAGATTAAATAGATCGCTGGGTTAGATCAGTGTCCATCCGCGTTCATCTGTGGCTCCAACATTCTGACCTCCATCAACCTTTCGCTAAAAGTTCCGCAAGGATCGCCTTCTGCACGTGCAGCCGGTTCTCGGCTTCGTCGACGACCACTGAAGCGGGCGAGTCGATCACTTCGTCAGTAGCAATCACGTTCCGGCGCACCGGCAGACAGTGCATGAAGATCGCGTTGTTCGTAGTGTCCAGCTTCTTTTGATCAACGATCCAACGATCACGAAATTGGGCACGTAGCGCGATGTCCAGCTCCGCAGACCCGTAGAACTGTTTCGCCCCCCAACTCTTCGCATAGATAACCTCAGCACCGTCGAACGCTTCGTCGATATCATCCGTTATCTGCAAACTGCCCCCTGCCGCCGCCGCCTGTTGTTTGATGCTTGCGACCAGATCTTCATCAAGATCATAGCCGCCGGGATGTGCTATCACTAGATCGTGTCCCATTTGTGCTGTGGCGAGAGCGAAGCTATTTGGCACGGCCATCGGCAAAGGCTTCGGATGCCAGGCCCACGTCAACACCACCCGCTTTCGTCCCTGCCCCAACTTTTCGCGAATTGTCATCATGTCCGCGAGGGCCTGGCAGGGATGAAACATCGCGGATTCGAGATTGATCAAAGGAACCTCCGCATACTTTGCGAATGCCTGCAAGACTGGGTCGGTCCGTTCTTCATGCCAGTTCTTCAGAGCGGCAAAAGTGCGAACGCCAATCGCAGAGCAGTAGCGACCCAGGACGCGTACAAATTCAGCGACATGCTCGGTTTTGTCGCCGTCCATAACCGCGCCGGCGCGGTGCTCGAGTGTCCAACTAGTGCCGCCGGGCTCAAGGATGACGGGATTGCCACCGAGTTCGTAAATTCCCACCTGCATCGAAGCACGCGTGCGCAAGCTGGGATTGAAAAAAACAAGCGCGATGGATTGGCCGGACAGCGGTTTCGCAGATACTTCGCTCTTGAACTCGTCTGCCGCGGCCAGCAGCTTTTCCAGTTGATCGCGCGAACAATCGCCGGTTGATAGAAAGTGCTTCATTACTATCTAGCTGTTCGCGCGGCCGTTTTCGATAACAACGGACGCAACAAACCGAAGACACTGATCAGAAACCAGAATGCCTCCATTAAAAACGCCGACACGTTGAAGTCAAACCACAAAGAAACCATCACCAAGAACGCGCCGATTGCATTCAGGAGGGAATAACTAGGAGCGGAGCTGGGCAATTTGCCGAGCTGCAACAGCAAGTAGGCGACAACGATGTGCACGACGCCGATCAATCCTGCGATGTCGAACCAACTATAGGACAATAGGTCTCTCCTCACGTTTGCGATAAATCTCTCGCACAAAGAACGCTTAATGAAAGTGGTCGACTTCCGACTGGCTTTGCCGCCGGAGATGTGATGCAGCGGCTTCGCCCCGCCGTATCTCGCACCCTTGGATCTGGGCTGCGCACTTCTGCTCAATGTCTCAGCCTGAATCAGGGGCATAGCCCGAAGAATGATTCGACGCGTCCGCGGCGGGGCAAAGCCACCGGCTCACATCAGGCGGCCAAGCCGGTGCTTCTTCATTCACTCATCACCTCACGGAGCGCATTCACAAACAAATCAACCTCACTCTTCTGCAGACACAACGGGGGTAAGAGTCTCAAAACATTTGGATCACTCGAAGTGCCGGTAATGATTCGCCGTTCAAGGAGGGCTCGATGAATCTCCGCTGCCTTTTCTGAAAATCGCAATCCCAGAAGAAACCCCTTGCCGGCAATGTCGATCACCCTCGGCACCGAAGCGAGCGACTCTCGCAAATGTGCTTCAACGGCTTTCACATTCGCGAGCATGCCGTCGTTTTCAATGGCCTCGAGTGTTGCCGAAACCGCCGCCATCGCCATCATGCCGCCGCCGAAAGTTGTTCCGAGATCGTTTTCCTTGATGCGCGCCGCGATTGCTCCAGAGACGAGGCAAGCGCCTACGGGAATACCGCTGCCCAGGGCTTTAGCGAGCGTGATGATGTCCGGAACCACACCAGCGCCGGCCTCGCTTCCGGCGAAGAACCATTCGCCGGTGCGGCCAACTCCGGTTTGCACCTCGTCATAAATCAAAACGATGCCCCGCTCGTCACACAAGCGGCGCAGTCCCGCATAAAATTCCGGAGCAGCCATCCTGACCCCGGCCATCGATTGGATTGGTTCCAACATGATGGCTGCAATTGAATCGTGCGCCAGTTGCTGCACGCTTTCGAGATCACCAAATTCGGCGGCGACATGACCGGGCACATTTGGTTTTCCGAGCTCACGATACTTACCGAGAAAGGTCGCGCTGATCGCGTCGGCGGTGCGTCCGTGAAAACCGCCAAAGAATGTAATGACATTCTCGCGACCGGTTGCGAAACGAGCCATGCGCATCGCGTTCTCGTTCGCTTCGGTACCGGAGTTACAGAAGAAAACTTTCCCAAGGGGTGAGGGAGCGATCGAAGCAAGCTTTTCCGCAGCGCGTGCGCGCGGTTCCGAGTAAACCAGGTTTGAATAGAACAGCAGTCTATCCGCCTGCTCGCGCAAGGCCGCGACCACATGGGGATGCGAATGCCCGGTGCCGGCTACCGCATGGCCGCCGTAGAGATCTAGATACTTCTGGCCATCAGCGGCGTACAACCAGACGCCTGAGCCACACTCGGCGACAATTGGCATCTTCTTGTACGTCGCTAGCTGGTAACGATCTTCAAGTGCGGCGACTCCGGTGAAAGCTGTGCTTGTTTCTGGTTTCATCTTCCAACTACTCAACTCGCATCACTAAAGACTTACCGCCAAGCCGCGAAGAGACGCAAAGTACGAGAAAAGAGAGAGCTTAGTACTTTGTGCTTAATGCTTTGTTTCCGAGCTCACCTTCAATTTTTGCCCGTTCACGTGTAACGCGAACAAAGTTCAAAAACGAAGTTCAAAGCTCGTTGTCTGCTTGGCGTCTTTGCAGCTCTGCGCCTTAGCGCTTAATCCCCAGCGACTAAGGATTGGTGCCGATCAACTTCAATCCCTTAGTCTCGTCCAAGCCAAACATCAGATTCATGTTCTGCACCGCTTGCCCCGCCGCGCCTTTGACAAGGTTATCAAGCGCCGAAAAGACAACTAACTGCCGACCGCGAATCGCAAAGCCAATGTCACAGAAGTTAGTAGTCTTCACCCAGTTGATATCCGGTGAATTCTTCACTATTCGCACGAAGTAAGAGCCCGCAAAGAAGGTATCGTAGATCGCCTTTACGTCCACCTCGCTCAGTTCAGTTTTAGTTTCAACGTAAATCGAAGCAAAGATGCCGCGGGCCACGGGGAGGGAATGGGTTATGAAAACCAATTCGCTATCCCAATCGCCAACGTTGCGCAGTTCCTGTTCGATCTCCGGGACGTGCTGATGCGTGAATGGCTTGTATGCGTAAAACGAATTCATCCGCTGGGGGTGATGCGTGTTGGCGGCCGCTTTCGCTCCTGAACCGGAGGAGCCCGTCTTGGCATCAACAACAACGCGACCGCTGATCAAATTCTTAGCGACGAGCGGCGCTAGTCCTAGCAAAGTTGCGGTAGCAAAGCACCCGGGATTGCTAATCAGGCGCGCGTTCGCGATCGCCTCACGATTAGTTTCAGTTAAGCCGTAAACAAATTCTGACTGAGCGTGCATGGCCGTGTGAGACCGGCCGTAATGCGCTTCAAATTCATTCTGATCGCGGAAACGAAAATCGCCTGATAGATCGATCGCTTTTACGGTCTCTGGAAGTTTAGGTACGACCTCCATAGCCTGCCCGTGGGGAAGAGCGAGAAACGCACAGTCGATTTCCAGAGTCTCAAGATTATCCGGCGGATTGCGGAAATGAAGATCTGTTAGACCGTAGAGATTGCGATGCACTTCGCCAACCGCCTTGCCCGCTTGCTCATTTGCTGTGACAAAGTCGATATCGACGTCGGGATGTTGCAGCAGGATCCGCATCAGCTCCGAGCCGCCATAGCCGGAGCCGCCAAATATCCCCACGCGAATCTTTTGCGTTGCCATCGTCCTGGTCATCTTCTAGTTAAGGTTGCTGCGCGGTCGATTTGTTATAGTAGCTCAGCCAAACTTCCAAACGAGGTGCGCCCATCAATGCGAAACGTATCTATGGCTTTTCTGATACTCGCCATCGCTTTTATTGCCATTGGAATCAGTGGTCGTCGCACCTTCCTTTTCGTCGGAGTGGCTTTTCTGGTTGTCGCCCTCCTGCGCTGGCGTCGCGGCCGCAGTCGTTAGGCGGCCACTTGTTGTCGCGCGGCTTCGATCTTTGGTTTGATGCGTGCAAACATTCGCGCGCCATCACGCCGGGCATTGGCGGCGGGAACGCCAAACTCATTCTCAATGTAGTCCTGCCCCATCTGTGAATCAGTGACCGACCCGGCGATTAGATCGACCTTGATTCCGCGGCGTCGCAATAACTCGATTCCGCCCCATGCACCGACATAGTCAGAAGCACAAAACACGAAGGCCGCCGTTGCGTCGCGCAGCTCGGCATCATCGAAGAGCGAGTCGACTGCGTACCCGCCAAGGATGCCATCACCCAGCTCTAACACAATCAGGTCTGGGGCGTTGTCATTGAGTTTGGAAATGATCGCCTTCGCGACTGGCGCCAGATCGCCGGCCCCGACGGTGGAGGGAAGTCCGCAATCCAAAAAGCTTGCCGTAGCGAACGCGCCATGATCGGTCATGTTGAGTGTGTCGCGCAGACAAGCAACACCAGAAAGTTTAGCCGCCGCGACCCGCAGTCCGGTGCGTGTCGCTTGTTTGATCAATTCCGTTGCCGCATAAGTCTTGCCGCTGTTCATGCTGGTGCCGGCAATCATGACGATCGGCGCCGTCTCTCCCAGAGTCGTTCGGATGGGAAGTGCGGCGTCAGCAATATTTCGCACCTTGTTAGACTGATCCGCCGCCAGGCCCATCACTTCCACCGAGATCGCATCGCTCAAACTCGAATGATGACCGGTACAGAAGCCAATCACGCCACCCATGTTTAGCAGATGAAGCTTGTCGCCCGCCTTGATGGTAGCGGGAACATCGCCCACAAATCCTTTTAAGGCTCGCCGGCGACCGAGAACACCGATTAGGAGATCGCCCGGATTAATTTTGGCGAGCCGGCCACTCGGTAGCTCGAGCATGTTGTAGGTCGCACTGTCTGTTAGCGCCCGCACTACAACGACATCGCCCGCACGCGGCTTCGCTGACCCTTCAGTTATCATCACACTTCTCGCTAACGCGAGCGGCGAAGTTGCCGAACCAATCTTATCTGCTTCAATCAGCTGCAGTTTGGGTTGCGTCATTTCATACCTCCATTAGTACGGTACAACCGGGTCAGGAAGACACTGCGCGTTGCGCTCTTGATCTAAGGCGTAAGGCATTCAGTTTGATAAACCCTTCGGCGTCGCGTTGGTTGTAAACGCTGTCCGCTTCGAACGTCGCGACTTTTTCGTCATACAACGAATTAGGTGAACGGCGGCCTTGCACAATTGCGTTGCCCCGAAAAAGTTTTAGCCGCACGTCCCCAGTTACATTGGTTTGGGTTTCATTAACCATCTTTCGCAAGAGCTCAAACTCGGGCGCAAACCAGAATCCGTAGTAAACGCTTTCGGCAAATTTCACGCTCAATGCATCGCGTAGGTGCATCACTTCGCGGTCGAGAGTTAGCGACTCAAGGGCCCGATGCGCCGCCTGGAGGATTGTCACACCCGGAGTTTCATAAACTCCCCGTGATTTCATTCCGACAAAACGGTTCTCGACTAGATCGACGCGACCGATGCCATGCTCGCCGCCGATCTTATTCAGCGTTTCCAGAAGAGAAACGGGGCTGAGTTGTTTCCCGTCAATTGCGACGGGCTCACCGTGCGCAAAAGATATTTCGATGAGTTGAGCTTCGCTCTTCGCATTTTCTGGTGAGCGAGTAAATTGAAAAATATCTTCGGGTGGCGCGGCCCAGGGATCTTCGAGAATGCCTCCCTCATAGGAGATATGCATGAGGTTCGCATCGGTTGAGTAGGGTTTCTCGTGCGTCGCGCTCACCGGGATGTCGTGCTGTTTGGCGTATGCAATTAGATCGCTGCGCCCCTGAAAGCCCCACTCACGCCACGGCGCAATCACCTTAATGTCTGGTTCGAGCGCGTAATAAGTAAGCTCAAACCGCACTTGGTCGTTACCCTTGCCGGTAGCACCGTGTGCTACAGCATCGGCTCCTTCGCTGCGGGCGATTTCAATCTGCCGCTTGGCGATCAAAGGTCGGGCAAGAGAAGTGCCGAGCAAATACACGCCTTCATAAACTGCATTGGCCTTAACAGCCGTCCACACATAATCGCGCACAAACTCATCGCGTAAGTCTTCAACGTAGAGTTTGGAAGCGCCCGTGGCAAGGGCCTTAGCCTCGAGTCCTTCCAGTTCCTGACCCTGTCCAACGTCGGCGCAATAGCAGACCACTTCGGAGCCGTACTGCTCTTTTAGCCAGCGCAGCATCACGGAGGTGTCTAATCCGCCGGAATAAGCTAAAACTATTTTTTTGATCTTAACTTTGTTATTTGTCATGAATTCGCTTATCTGAACTTTGAACTTTGTGCTTTGAACTCTGTCGTTGAATTGCTGTCGTGGAGCCCATTCATCAGAGTACAAAGTTCCAAGAACAAAGATCTAAGTACGGTTTTTATTTAAGAAAATAACTCCCAAACCCGCTTAATCGCAGCTCGCTGCGCTTTCGCGTCAGACACGGCGATGAAGATCGTATCTTCACCTGCGAGTGTGCCAACAATTTCAGCAATCGCTGCGCCGTCAATCGTCACCGCCGCCGCTGATGCCAAACCCGGTTCAGTACGCGCCACGATCAAGTTATCCCCCGCGCGATCCAAGCTAAGCAGCCCGCGCACCGGCGTGCTTTGCAAACGAGGGACGGTGTAATGGCCGTGATGCTTCACGACGCCCAGCTCCTCCAGGTCGCGCGAGACACTCGACTGCGTGGCAGCCACCCCCGTCCGTTCCAAAAGGGTCCGCAATTCCTGCTGCGTTCCGATTGGCTTCGCCTGAATCAGACCAAGAATTTTCTGCTGTCGTGAACTCTTCTTAACCATATCCCCTCTTAACTATGCACAAATCTTGCATAATTAATGCATAGATGCATAAATTACCATTCAAGATGCTTCGCGTCAAAGAGCGAAGAACAGGTAGACTTGGTCTGAGACAGTGAAATCAACGGAGAGAAACCTTTGAGCAAAGTAAAAAACCTTTGGGGTGGGCGCTTCAGTGAGGCCGTCGATACCGGCTTCGCGGAATTCAACCGGTCGTTTCCATTTGATCGCCGGCTGCTGGGAGTAGATGTGCGAGCGAGCATCGCTTACTGTGAGGCTCTCAAAAATGCTCATGTTTTAACTGACGACGAGGCGCGCCGGATTACCGCGGCCTTGCACGAGGTCCAAAACCAAGCCGAAACGAAAGCCAAGTACATTAATGACGAATCCGAAGATGTTCATTCGTTCGTCGAGGCTTGCCTTGTCGATCTCATCGGTCCAACCGGATTGAAACTTCACACTGGGCGCAGCCGCAACGATCAGGTGGCTACCGACCTGCGCTTGTGGCTCCGTGATGCCCTCGACTACTTGAATGGACGCGTAGTTGCGACGCAGGAGGCACTGTTGGATTTTGCAGCCCAACACAGCCAAACAGTAATTCCCGGATACACACACCTGCAACGCGCGCAACCGATTCTGCTGGCGCATTGGTGTCTGGCTTATTTTGAAATGTTGTCGCGCGATCGCGAGCGTCTGAGCGATGCCCGCAAACATCTAAACGTGTTGCCTTTGGGTTCAGCTGCGCTTGCCGGGACCTCATTCGCTATCGATCGGGCAGCACTCGCACGCGATTTAGGTTTCGCTGAAGTTTCGCGCAACAGTCTCGACGCCGTCAGTGATCGCGATTTCTGTGTTGAGTTTGCCAACGCGTGTGCTTTGATTATGGTGCACCTCTCGCGACTCGCTGAAGATATCGTTATCTATGCAACTAGTGAGTTTGGCTTTTTCGAATTGAGTGACGCAGTGGCGACTGGTTCGAGTTTGATGCCTCAGAAGAAGAATCCCGATTCGATGGAGCTCGTGCGCGGCAAGGCCGGCAGGGTCTTTGGTCACGTCATCGGGTTGCTGGCCACGTTGAAAGCTCTTCCTCTCGCTTACAACAAGGACATGCAGGAAGACAAAGAAGCGGTCTTTGATTGTTTTGATACCACAAGCAATTGTCTGGAAGTGACTGCTACGGTTCTCCGCAACACCACAATAACCGAAACGCGGGCACGCGAAGCGGCGTCACATGGCTACATGAATGCCACTGAGCTAGCGGATTATCTGGTGGGGAAAGGAATGCCGTTCCGGCAGGCACATGAAACGGTGGGGCAAATCGTTGTGCATGCGATCAAGCGCCGTGTTGAACTTCAGGAGCTTCCTATAGATGACTTGCGTGCAATGAGTACGTTGATTGATGCGGACGTCTTCGCGGTGTTGTCAGTCGATCAAACGCTCGGCACGAAATCACAGGTCGGAGGCACTGCTCCTCCGAAAGTAAGCGAAGCATTAGCTGCGGCGCGTCAGAGTCTGCTGGAGTAATCACGCGGCTGCCTACAAGAAAAGAAACGAGCTTTGAACTTGGAGCTTCGAACTTTGTGCGCTGATGTAATTTGAGAGGCAGATGTTCCTTTTGTCGTTGTGAAGCAAAGTACTAAGCTCAAAGTACTAAGTTCGTTTTCTTTTCTTGGCGAACTCGGGTGCTTGGCGTCTTGGCGCTATTAGTTCTTAAACGACATTCTTGAAATGTTGACAATTTCAACAGCCCTGCGTTAGATCATCCCGCCCATTTAATTCCATCCTGCAAAAGGTTTTGTCCATGACAACCTCTAGACGCGAGTTTATCAAGACAGCAGGCGCTGTTGCCGGCGTGGCGATCTTACCGAGTGCGTTGCCATCCTGGATCAGCGACGTTGATGCCGCAGAAGCAGCTGCCTCTGAAAGCATCAACAAGAGTGCCCTCGCAGATATTGCTTTGAACCAGGCGCGCAAGCTGGGCTGCTCCTATGCTGACATTCGCATCAATCGTTATCGCACGGAGTCGATCTCCACGCGTGAGAAACAGGTGCAGAACGTTTCGCGCAGTCAGAACTTTGGCTTTGGTGTGCGAGTCCTGTTCAAAGGCACTTGGGGATTTGCGTCGAGCCGCGAGGTAACGCCCGCTGAGATCTGGCGTGTAACCCGGCAGGCGGTGGATATTGCGCGTGCCAATTCAGTGTATCAGCGCCGGCGAGTAACACTTTCGCGCGTGCCGAAGGTGCAGGCTAATTGGCGCAGCTCTTTTGAAAAGGATCCCTTCGAAGTGCCCATCGATAAGAAGATTGATTTCTTATTGAAACTCAATGAGCGCGCTATGGAAACGGACGGAGTCAGCTTCGTGAACTCGTCGATGGGTTTTGTTAACGAACAAAAATTCTACGCTTCAACAGATGGAGCGCGCATCGAGCAGTACATCATTCGCGTTAACCCAAACTTAAACGTGACCGCTGTAAATCGCGCGAATGGCGATTTTCAATCGCGCAATTCACTCGGCGGCCCGCAGGGTCTCGGCTACGAATACATGGAGAAGTATCCCTGGCTGCAGGAAGCTGAAAAGGCCGGCGAAGATGCGGTCGCGAAGCTGAAAGCCAAATCGGTGGAGCCCGGAAAATACGACCTTGTGCTGCATCCGTCGCATTTGTGGCTGACAATTCATGAATCCGTGGGACATCCGACCGAACTCGATCGCTCACTCTGGTGGGAAGCCAATTACGCCGGAACCAGTTTTCTGACGCGCGACAAGATTGGAAAACTCAAGTTTGGATCCGACATCGTTAACTTCATCGCCGATCGGACGCAGAAAGGCGGACTGGCAACTGTTGCGTATGACGACGAGGGCGTGCCTGGTCAGGAATGGCCATTGATCAAGGATGGGATTTTCGTCGATTGGCAGACGACTCGCGATCTCGCGGCGATGTCGCCAAGCAAGAAATCGTATGGGTGCCTGCACGCGGACAGCTGGGGCAGCGTTTCATTCCCCCGCATGCCGAACGTCTCGCTGCAACCGGCAGCCGGCACCACCACCATGGATGATCTGATTGCCGGCGTTGAGCGCGGCATTTTGATCTACGGCGATGGCAGCTACTCGATCGATCAGCAGCGTTACAACTTCCAGTTTGGTGGACAGACGTTCTGGGAAATCAAGAATGGAAAAGTTGGCGGCATGTTGCGCGACGTTGCTTATCAATCGCGCACGACTGATTTTTGGGGTTCGTGCGACGGACTCGGCGGCCCGGCAGGGTATGAACTGGGGGGCAGTTTCAACGACGGGAAGGGTGAGCCGGGCCAATCGAATGCGGTGAGTCATGGCTGCCCGCCCGCCCGTTTTCGCAACGTGAATGTTTTGAATACCGCAGCGAAAAGCAGTTGAAAATTGTCTGTGGCCTTGGATTGTTGGGCTGTGGTCTCAGGAGATGCGAAATCCGGAACGCAACTAGGAACTCGAAACTCGAAACACGAAACTGAAGTTTTCGGAGCGAAAGAATGTTGCTAACAGAACAAGAAGCGCAGGCACTCACAAGCAAGCTGCTTAGTTACGTTCGCGCCGACGACGCCGTAGTCAGCGTTAATAGCGAGAACTATTCGCATCTGCGTTTTGCGGCCAACGCCTTTACCTCCAGTGGCGCACGAAAGAACACGTCCGTTGCTGTTACTGTCTGGATCGATAAGAAACGCGGCGCTTCATCGACCAACGAGATTGACGACACCTCTTTGCGTGCGGCGGTGACTCAAGCCGAGGAAATCGCGCGCCTTTCACCGGTTGATCGAGAATACATTCCCACTCTTGGCCGTCAGACTTACAAACCGGTTAACGGCTATTCAGAAGCGACGTCAAATATTTCTTTACAGGATCGGGCGCGGGCGATTAACAGCGTGATTGCTGGCTGCGAACGTGCCGGCGTGATCGGCGCTGGCTTTCACCAGGCGCGCGGCTCGGTGAATGCTTCGGCCACAAAAAACGGCAACTTCAATTATGAACGCTCGAGTCTGGTGAGTTTGTCCACGACCGCCCGTACGCCTGATGGCGGGAGTTCAGGTTACTTCCTGCGCAACCATTTCGACGTTAACAAGCTCGATGTGAAACGGGTCGCTCAGGAAGCGATACGCAAAGCTTTGGAGGGACGGCGTCCGCGCACGCTTGAGGCAGGCGTGTATCCGGCGATTCTGGAGCCGCAGGCTGTGGCCGACTTGTTGTCCTTCTTTGCCTTCAGTTTTGACGCGCGTAGCGCTGACGAAGGGCGTAGTCCATTTTCACTGCCGGGCGGTAAGACAAAAGTCGGACAGCAAGTGTTTGACGAGCGGCTGAACCTCTACAGCGATCCCTGGAATCCTGAGCTGCCAGGTTCGCAGTCGGCCCAGGCCGGCATTCCGGCGCAGCGCATTCAGCTGGTGCGGAATGGAGTGCTCGAGAATCTGACTTATTCGCGGTTTTGGGCGAAGCAGAAGGACAAGCAGGCTACACCCGGCCCGGTGAACTCGATCATGGAGAGCTCGGCCGCGCCCGTCAGTTTGGAGGAGATGATCAGCAAAACGGAACGCGGAATTTTGCTGGGAAGGTTTTGGTATATCCGCGGCGTCGATCCGCGGACAGCGTTGCAGACAGGTTTGACGCGCGACGGGATCTGGTACATCGAAGGCGGCAAGATTCGTTATCCAGTGAAAAACTTCCGCTTCAACCAGAGTTTGATGGCCTTGCTAGCGCCGGGGAATGTTGAAATGATTGGCGCCCCTGAGCGAGTCGGCAGCGCTGAGGGTCAGGGCAACAGCGCGGCATTGCTACCGGCATTGAAAGTGAAAGAGTTTCATTTCTCGTCACAATCCGAGGCGGTGTGAAACGATTGCCCATTTGCCAATTCTGTATCGCTACGATCGTACTTAAATAAGAATTCTTGTTCGCTATCTTCCAATCGGCAATTGGCAATCGGCAATCGGCAATCGGCACCAGAAAACTTAGGTTTTGCGCCTTCGTCGTTGTGAAGGGGAAGGCGATGGCGTAGGGCTTGCCGCTGGCTCTGCTTCAGGTTGAATGGTTTCGAGGTAGATGTATCTTCCATCTTCAAGCTTTAGCACAACAGCAGGCTTCACCGCGTTGCGATCCTTATCCATGCTGATCACGCCCGTAATGCCGGGGAAGTTTTTTGTTGCTGCCAGGGCATCTCGCAACTTCGGCCCCTCTGTACCCGCCCGTTGAATTGCTTCCGCGAGAAATCGCATCGCATCGTAGGCCAGTGCCGAATGCGCATCAGGAGCTAAGTTTGCCGACTGTAGCCGGTAGTCGTGAGCAAATTTCTGCGTCGCTGGGGAAGGATCGTCAACTGAATAGTGATTCGAGATGTAAGACCCATTTAGCGAGTCGCCTCCCAGCGGCCACAGCTCCGGGGCATCCCAACCGTCGCCGCCGAGGAGGGGCTGCGTTAGATTCAATTGGCGGGCCTGCTTCGCTATGAGCGCGATGTCTCCATAGTAGCCAGGCAAATAAATCACATCAGGCTCAGTCTCCGCGATTGAACTTAATTGGCCCTTGAAATCCGCGTCGCCCTGCGTGTACGACTGCTTGCTGACAACCTGGCCACCCAGCTTGGTAAAACTCATCTCAAAGAAATCAGTAAGACCTTTACTGTATGGCGAATTGTAGTCGAGCATGATCGCCGCCTTTTTTGCTTTCAGCGTATTGAAAGCAAAACGCGCCATCACGTCGCCCTGAAACGCGTCGATGAAACAGGCCCGAAAAATGTAGTCGCCGATTTGCGTGACCGCAGGATTAGTTGAAGAGGGTGAGATCATCGGCACCTTCGCGGCCTGCGCGTTTGGCCCGGCGGCCAGACTGCTGCCAGAGGCGCCACCGGCAATCAGCGCTACGACATTGTCCTGGTGCGTCAGCTTATTCGCGATTATCGCGGCACGCTCCGGGCTCCCCTGGTCGTCTTCGATGACTACGTCAAGTTTGCGTCCATTGATGCCTCCTGCCTGATTGATCTCGGCAGCGGCGAGTAATACACCATTTTTCGCGGATTGGCCGAAGTTAAATGTCGGGCCAGAGAGATCGCCAAAGTAGCCAATCTTGATGGTGGTCGTGTCGGGTCCACCTTCCTGAGTTTGGTTTCCACAGGACAATAACGGGAGGAACAGCGCCAACAGAAAAACTAGCGAAAGCGCACGGCTGGTCAAAAGTCTGATTGATGAGTGTTGTAGCGGGAACACGGGAATGTTTATTACTCGCCGAGGTAGGCTTCCTTGATCCTGGGATCGGCGGCTAGTTCCTTGGACGGTCCTTCCATCACAATGCGACCTGTTTCCAGCACGTATGCGCGGTCGGAATGTCCGAGAGCAGCGTGCGCGTTCTGTTCGACCAGCAGGATGGTGGTTCCTTTACTTCTAATCTCGTCGATTGCTTCGAAGATCGTATGCACAACGAGCGGGGCGAGGCCCAGTGAAGGCTCATCGAGCAAAAGCAGGCGCGGCCGCGACATTAAGGCGCGCCCAATCGCAAGCATCTGCTGCTCGCCGCCGGATAGTGTGCCTGCCTTCTGTGACTCGCGTTCTTTGAGCCGCGAGAACATTGTGAAAGCCCGCTGCATATCAGCGGCCACTTCTTTGTTATTTCGATTGAGATAGGCGCCCATCTGCAGGTTCTCGCGCACCGTGAGATTCGCAAACACGCCACGACCTTCCGGCGACATGGAAATACCACGCGCTACAAGTTTATGTGTCGGCTTACCGCTGATGTCCTGGCCTTCGTAGATAATTTTTCCCGCGCGCGGCTCAAGCAGGCCCGTGATCGTGCGCAGCGTAGTGGTTTTGCCGGCGCCATTTGCGCCGATTAGGGTTACCACTTCACCTTTTTCTACGTGCATCGATATGCCGGTCAAGGCTTCAATTGCGCCGTAGTTTACAAAGACGTTTTCTAACTTAAGCATCGTTCAACAATCGTCCCGCTGTTGTTTTATGTACTTTGAACTTGGTGCTTGGTACTTTATTTGTGTTCCCAACCCTCGGAATCTGTCGATTGCCACACTGGTTACGGCAGAAATCAAAGCTCTAAGCACTAAGTACAAAGTTCAAACAAACCAAGACGTAAGACAAGACCTATCAATCACCAAGGTAAGCTTCGATTACCTTCGGATCATTCTTGATCTCTTCCGGAAGTCCCAACGCGATCGATTTGCCGTAATCTACAACTTGAATCCGTTCGCACACACCCATAACTACTTTCATGTTGTGTTCGACGAGAAGAATCGTCAACGAGAAGCGATCGCGTATCTCGTGAATCAAATTCATCAAATCTTCCTGCTCCGAGGGGTTCATCCCCGCCGCCGGCTCGTCCAGTAACAGCAACTGTGGTCGTGTGGCGAGCGCGCGCACAATTTCCAGTCGACGCTGACTGCCATAAGGAAGACTGGTTCCGCCTTCGTCCTTGAAACGATCCAAATCGAAGATGGCCAGGAGTTCCATGCAGTAGTCGCGATGCTTTTCTTCATCCCGATTAAAACGTGGCGTGCGCAGTACTGCATCAAGCAGAGTCTGTCCCATGTGAATGTGACAAGCCGTCATCACATTTTCCAGCACCGTCATGCTGGGGAAGAGACGAATGTTTTGAAACGTACGTGAGACTCCGCGACCGGCAATCTCATAGGGCCGCATCCCGTCGATACGCTTGTCCTTGAAATGAATCGCGCCCGAGGTGGGCCTATAAACGCCAGTCAGCAGATTGAAAATAGTTGTTTTGCCGGCGCCATTCGGACCGATTAAGCCGTAGATCTCGTGCGAGCGCACCGCCATGTCGAGCTCATTCACGGCCACCAGCCCGCCGAAACGAATCGTGGCCTTGTCGGTTTTTAGGAGCACGGCTTTACCGTTTTCGGAGGCGACGTTGCTTTTCATTTCTCGTCTCCTTCCCCTAGTGAAGTTTCACTTTGTCGTTCGCCGAGGGTGGCCTTATCCACTGCACTGCCGCTAGTGCGATCTTCTGCCGTAATCTCTTCTGCTTCCGTGCGCGACTTTACCTTGCGGCGCGCTCTCCACCCTTTAAACGCCCCGGTCTTACCTAATAAACCTTGCGGGCGCGTGATCATCAGAATGATCAGCAAGAGGGAATAGATCACCATTCGGTACTCGGCAAATCCGCGCAGCGCCTCCGGCAAGACGGTTAAGAGAATCGCGCCCAGCACCGAGCCCACGAT
>JBPCMI010000156.1:0-9284 GCA_051002415.1 Pyrinomonadaceae bacterium | reverse complement strand
AAGAGAAAAAGAGGGGGAAAGAGGAAGAAAAGAGGAGAGGGAAGGAAGAAGAAAAAAGGAGAAACGACAAGAAGAGGCCAAGGGACGTGGGGCAGGGAGCCAGGGCGCGGGGTTTACATTTACCGTGCCCCGCGATGTGAACGCCTGACCGGTGCGCCCGTTCCGCGTGGGGAGGACGCAATCAAACATATCGACACCGCGCGCCACTGCTTCGATCAGGTCTTCCGGAGTGCCGACTCCCATTAGATAGCGTGGCTGCGCCTCCGGCATCAGCGGGACTATCCCGTCGATAATGTCCCACATCAGGGACTTTTCCTCGCCGACGCTCAAACCGCCGATTGCGTAGCCATCAAAACCAATTTCGCGCGTGCGCTCCAGACTCTCTCGCCGCAGCTGGTGATGTGCTGCGCCCTGAACAATTCCAAATAACGCCTGTGCCCCGCTGAGTTCTGCCTCGGTTTCGCTGCGACCGAGGTCCCGTCCCTGTTGCTGTAGCTCGTCAAACCTTTCGCGCGAGCGCCGCGCCCAGCGCGCCGTCAGCTCCATGCTCTGACGCGCTTCCGAGACAGGCGCCTGGCCGGCCGCACATTCATCAAAGACCATTACTATCTCTGAGCCCAACGCCGCCTGAACATCCATGGCGACTTCGGGCGAAAGAAATCGCAGGCTGCCGTCGACGTGCGAACGAAACTCAGTCCCTGCTTCACTGATCCGTCTCAGCTGTCCCAAACTCCAAACCTGAAACCCGCCGGAGTCAGAAAGCAGCGCGCGTCGCCATCCAATAAAACGATGCAAGCCTCCGCACGCCTGAATCGTTTCTATTCCAGGTCGCAACCAAAGATGATAGGTGTTGCCGAGAATGATGCGAGCGTCAAGATCGGGCGCCTCGAGGGCTTCGAAACGCGTTCCCTTGACCGTCCCCGCAGTACCAACAGGCATGAAGACCGGCGTTTCAATCACGCCGCGGCGAGTTTGAATCGTTCCGGTTCGGGCCTCGCCACTCGTAGCTTCAACTTTGAAACTGATCGGAGGTTTCATCCAGGAGAGTTACCGCTTCGCTCGCTTCTTGTGCCGTTCAACGATCCTGAGTGGCGTGGCAAAAAAATCAAATTCCTCTCGCAAGCGGTTTTGCACGTGGCGCTCGTACGAGAAATGCAGTCCCGGCTTGCCACCTGCGGTGAATACCACAAACGTTGGCGGTCGCACTGCAATCTGCGTCAGGTACTGCACATGGAGCCGCGAAACTCCGCCGCGCACCGGCGCCGGTGTCGCCCCTCCCCGAGGCTGCGCAATCGCGCGTTCAAAGAAAGAGTTTAACTGCGAGGTCGGGATCCGCCGGTTTCGTGCTTCATTGGCGCGAATGGTGAGCGACAAAATTCTGTCTACGCGTTGGCCGCTGAGCGCTGAGATCATCACCACTGGGGCCCAATCAAGAAACTTCATTTTCTCTCGCACCCGGCGCTCACATTCAAGCGCTGTATTCGTCTCTTTGTCGGCGATCGCGTCCCACTTGTTAACCGCGAGTATGATCGAGCAGCCCGCATCGAAAGCATAACCGGCGATGTTCGCATCGAGAGCTGTGGGCCCTTCTTCGGCATCGATAATCACGACAGCAACGTCGGCGCGCTCGAGACTCTTTCGCGCCATCACCACCGAAAGCTTCTCAGCCATCTCGCTCGTTTTTCCTTTGCGCCGGATCCCGGCAGTATCGATGATGCGAAATGTCTGTTCCGGCGTTTCCAGAACCGTGTCGATCGCATCGCGAGTTGTTCCCGCAAGCGGCGACACGATCACGCGCTCGCGACCAAGGAGTGCGTTGAGCAATGAAGACTTGCCGACATTGGGCCGGCCCACGATTGCCAGACGCAGTTCTCGCGCGGGAGCAGGAGACTCTGATGCTTCAGCTACGGCATCTTTTTGAACCGCGAGATGTTCTGTTAGAGAGTCAAGCAGCTCGCCGATGCCCAGCCCCTGTTCAGCAGAAATTGGAAAGACTTCAGTGAACCCGAACCGGTAGAAGTCATTCGCCTCCGCTTCAAGTTTTCGTGCGTCAGCTTTATTAGCCGCGACCAATACCGGCTTTCCCGTGTGCCTTAGCAATCGGGCCAGGTCTTCATCTAACGGAGTTATACCGCTGCGTGCATCCACCACCCACACCAAGACTCGCGCCTCCGCAATCGCAACGCCCGCTTGTTTCAAAATATTAGCCGGAATAACGGCTTCATCATCAGGTACGATGCCCCCCGTATCGACGATAGAAAAAGACTTGCCGCCCCAGTCAGCCGCGCCGTAGATGCGGTCGCGCGTAATGCCGGGTTCGTCGCCGACGATCGCGGTGCGCTTCCCTGTGAGACGATTGAAAATCGTTGATTTGCCAACATTGGGCCGCCCGACAATGGCAACTAACGGCAACTCTCGGCGCTCAGGACTTTTGGTTGGCTTCGTTTCACTCATTCTAAATCGGCACTCGATCTCCCACCTTGGTGGCATTACAGTTTGGAGCGGTAACGCCGGCACTCGCCTCTAGCTGTTTCGTTAGGAGTAAGAGCAACGGTAGGGCATCTCTCATGTTTTTGCCAACCGCGCTTTTGAGTTGGTTACCAAACGGTGTCGGAAGGACTTCCATAGCGCGCGACTTGGGGACTCAAGCCCCGAGGTAAAGTAATCATCTTCAGGAATTTTTACTAAGGAGTCTTTGCACGAAGGTTCAGCGGCGATGAATCGCTTGATGGAGTGGAAAAAGTCAGAACCGGGAGCGATAGCGACCGGGCCTTTCGATTGCCGATTGTAGATTTCCGATTGACGATTGGCCTGTAACGAAAGAGTCATCACAAATCGTCAATTGGCAATTGGCAATCGGCAATTGAACGGCCCGGTCGCTATCGCTCCCGGTTCGACTTTGCCGACCCTAAACGGACCTGGATTGACGCCCGCGCTTTTGGTCGAGTATAACGCGCAGAAAAGAATCCCGAACGGACCGAGAACACCATGTCTAACGATCCTGAGTTTGGACTCAACCAAATAGGACAAATCGCTGTTAACGCTCACGACATCGAACGGGCAACAACTTTCTATCGCGACACGCTGAAAATGAAATACCTTTTCGGCATTCCCAACAATGCTTCGTTCTTCGATTGCGATGGAATCATGCTGATGCTAATGCTGCCTTCCAAGCCCGAGTTCGATCATCCTGGATCTATTCTCTACTTCAACGTCGAGGACATTCAACAAGCAACTGAAACGCTAATCGAGCGCTGCGTTCAGTTCGAAGAGAAACCAACCTTTGTCGCTAACATGGGTTCGTATGATCTCTGGATGTCTTTCTTTCGCGACTCGGAAAATAACCTTTTGGCTCTGAGGAGCCACGTCGCTCATTAACGCCATGACAAAGATTACGATTAACTACTGCCCCGTGTGACCCGGTAAGAAGATGATCGCCGCCCGGGTGGCGGCGGACCTCGAGCACCTTCCCGACGTGGAAGTGCAAACGAAAAAAGGCGGGTTGGGAGAGCTGAGCGTCGATCTCGACGGGAAGCGCGCCTTTACTGGAAGCCGCATCTGGTACCCCACGCCCACAAGTGTCGTTGAGAAAGTGCGTGCGGTGCTACCCAAAAAAACGGAGACACCGGATGAAACGTAGAGACTTTCTGCAAGCAAGCGTTTTAGGCGGCGCATTAGCGCTCGGCAAACCAGGCCGCGTCCACGCCGAAATCGAACCGCACACTGGCGCCTGGCAACCGACGGAGGCTTTTGAACTTGATGAACTTACGATCTCCGACCTGCAACAAGGGCTCGCGTCTGGCAAATACACCTCCAAATCACTGGTCAAAAAATATCTCGAACGAATCAATGACGTAGATAGATCAGGCCCCTCCGTTAATTCAGTAATCGAGATCAATACCGAGGCAGAGGCCATTGCTGAAACTTTAGATCGCGAGCGCAAGTCAAAAGGGGCGCGCGGTCCCCTGCACGGAATTCCCATTCTTATAAAAGACAACATCGACACTGCCGATCGGATGATGACGACTGCAGGTTCGCTTGCTCTTCTGAATTCTCATGCGACGCGAGATGCTTTCGTTGTGCAAAAACTGCGTCACGCCGGCGCGGTGATTCTTGGAAAAACAATTCTGAGTGAGTGGGCTAACTTCAGGTCATCCCATTCGTCGAGTGGCTGGAGTGGTCGCGGAGGACAGACAAAGAATCCGTATGCGCTGGATCGGAATCCCTGTGGTTCCAGCTCTGGTTCCGGCGCTGCAACCGCGGCAAACATGTGTGCCGGATCGATTGGTACTGAAACCGATGGCTCGATAGTTTGTCCGTCATCTGCAAATTCACTTGTTGGCATCAAACCCACGCTGGGCCTCGTAAGTCGAAGCGGCATTATTCCCATCGCTCACAGTCAGGACACTGCCGGCCCAATGACGCGGACCGTTGCCGACGGCGCAATTCTGCTGGGGGCATTAACCGGCTTCGATCCGCGCGACAGTGCTACGCGTGCGAGTCAGGACAAGTCGTTTTCCGATTACACGCAGTTTCTAGATAAGGATGCACTGCGCGGCGCGCGTCTCGGAGTTGCGCGCAAGTTTTTCGGTTTCAACGATCGAGTGGATCAGCAACTGAACGTGCTGATTGCCGAGATGAAAACTCTCGGAGCGATAATCATTGATCCGGCAGAAATCCCCACGACTGGAAAATTCGACGACTCTGAGTTGGAGGTTCTGCTTTATGAATTCAAGGCGGGTCTCAATACCTACCTTGCGGGGCGAGGGCCAGCCACACAAGTTCGTTCACTAAAACAAATCATTGAGTTCAACGAGAAAAATCGCGATCGCGAGATGCCATACTTCGGCCAGGAGTTATTTATTCGTGCGGAAGCGAAAGGTCCTCTCACAAGCAAGGAGTATCGGGCCGCTTTGCAAAAGAATCAGCGGCTCTCGCGCACTCAAGGGATCGATTTCGTTATGCGCCGTCACCGCCTTGACGCTTTGCTGGCGCCCACTGGCGGCCCCGCCTGGCCCACCGACTGGCTCAACGGCGATCACTTTACCGGCGGCTATTCAACAGCTTCGGCAGTTGCCGGTTATCCCCATATCACGGTTCCCGCAGGTTATGTGTTTGGTCTGCCTTTCGGCCTTTCCTTTTTTGGCGCGGCCTACTCGGAACCCAAGCTGATCGGCCTCGCCTACGCATTCGAACAGGCGACGAAGGTGCGTGGCCGCCCTCAGTTTCTGCCTACAGCGAGTTTTAAGGATGGAAGTTGATCGCTGAGAGAATTTAGCCGTCTTATTTGCTTGCTGAGGTGCAGAATAGCAATTTTGAAGAAGTCTCCTGAAACGGTATTCCCTATGATGTTTTGAGGCTCCTCAAGGACAGATTACGATGGCGAAAGCAACCCAAACGAAAACAAAACCGATCTACAGTCCGCATCCGAGTCTGGCCCTCGTGCAAAAATGGATCGCCGACCTGAAACAAAAGACGGGGCGTTCGCTTGACGAGTGGATGCGCTACATCAGGAAGAATGGTCCGAAAGACAATCAGGAGCGGCGTGAGTGGTTGAAAACCGAGCATGGACTGGGCACCAACTCTGCCTGGTGGCTTTCGGATCGGGCTGCGGGCGTAGGAACAGAAGAAGGCGATCCAGACGCTTATCTGAAAGCTGCGGAAGGTTACGTCGAGAAGATGTTCTCGGGAGGAAAAGCAGAGCTGCGGCCCATCTATGACGCGCTCCTCAAACTTGGCCTGAGTGTTGGCAAGGAGGCTAAGGCTTGTCCCTGCCAAACGATAGTTCCGCTCTATCGCCACCATGTCTTCGCGCAGATCAAACCAACCACGCGGACAAGGATCGACTTCGGATTTGCTTTGGGAGACACAAAGGCAAAGGGACGGTTAATTGACACCGGAGGTTTTGCCAAGAAGGACCGCATCACTCATCGCATCGAAATCACTTCGCTCAAAGATATTGATGATGAAGTTAGGCGCTGGTTGAAAGTCGCCTACGATCGCGATGCTGCCTAAAGACGAGCTTTGAACTTTGAGCTTTGAACTTTGAGCTTTGAACTTTGTGCTTTGAACTTTGTCCTCGCGAAAGCTTGCGTGCTTAGAAGCGCATGGTCGCGTTAACTAAAGCAAAGAACAAAGTGCCAGTCTAAAAGACGAACAAATGACAACTAAAACAACTACTAAACAATCCCTTCGCGTCGGCGACGAGGCAGTCAAAGCTAAGACTGGCAAAAACTGGAACGAGTGGTTCACGCTTCTGAACAAAGCCGGAGCTAAGAAGATGACGCACCAGGAAATCGTCAAGCTTCTCAGTTCCGAACATGACGTTGGCCCGTGGTGGCAACAGATGGTAACGGTAGGCTACGAACAGGCGAGTGGTCTGCGCCAGGGGAATCAACGCCCGGATGGTTATCAGATTAGTGTCAGCCGATCGTTGAATGCTTCGGTGGGTTCGGCGTACAAGGCCTTCGCCGATGAAAAACTGCGCACCGAATGGCTCGGGGAAAAGGGGCTGGTGGTGCGCAAGGCCACTCCCAACAAAATCCTACGCGTGACCTGGAAAGACAAGGCAACGAGCCTGGAAGTCTATTTTACAAAAAAGACTGCGGACAAAACGCAGGTAGTTGTGCAGCACACAAAGATTCCAGACGCCAAAGCAGCAGCCAAGATGAAAACTTACTGGACGAAGAAACTCGATCGCTTGCGAACTACACTCGAGTGATTGCCGAATCCTCATCCGGCGCATCTCATGTCCTCACCAAAGAATCTAGACTCTCTAACTTTACGTTCTGACCTCGGCCGCAAGGGTGAGGAACTCGCCGCCGCCTATCTGAACCAACAAGGCTTTCAAATCGTCGCCGCCAATTTCACCGTTCCCGTCGGCCGGAATCGTAACGACGCGGTTATCAATGTCGAAATCGATCTCGTGGCTTACGAAGGGCCCGTCCTCTGTTTTGTGGAAGTAAAAACGCGAGCGTCGGATTGGTTTGCGCCACCGACGGCGAATGTCGATCTGCGCAAGCAGCGACAGGTTACTCGCGCCGCGCGTGTCTATCGCCGAATGTTTGGACTCGAAGCGGAGCCATACCGTTTCGACGTCGTCAGCATTGTGCTGCCTCCAGATGAAGATTCAAACAGCGAAATAGGTAAGACCCTAATCAATGATGGTAATGAGAGGAATGAAGCACTCTTTCAAATCGATCTGTTGCGCAATTTCTGGGCAAAAGACAAATTCAGACACCAGCGTCCTCAATATAACTATTGGGATTGACGAGCGCCGCCCAGACCTCATCGTCTCGCACTCTCAATTAATATTCGGGAACTTTCACCCCAGCTGGGCGTAATTATGACCAGAATGCGATTTTGGTCAGCGGTCAGCCCCGTCAAAATGGCAGCACTAACGACAAAAGAAGAGGTTCGTGAGGCGATTTTGGACGCCACTGAGCGTCTGCTCGCCCGCTTTGGCTACCGCAAGATGACGGTGGAGGACATAGCCCGCGAAGTAGGTGTAGGCAAAGGGTCGATCTACCTCCACTTCAAGAGCAAGGAGGAGGTCGTTCTCTCCCATGTTGATCGAATTGTGGAACGCATGAAGGAACGCCTCTGGGACATCGCACGCTCAGATGTCTCCGCCGCAATTCGAATTCGCCAAATGCTGTTGACCCGCGTGCTGTTTCGCTTTGACAGCATTCAACACTACACGCAAAGCCTGAACGATCTGCTGGCGGCGTTGCGCCCAAGTCTGCTGGCACGCCGCGCGGTTTACTTCGACGAGGAGGCCCAGATCTTTGCAGAGGTTCTAAACCAGGGCCGCGAGTCGCACGAATTTCAATTCGATGACGCACTCACAACCGCTTACGGAATGTTGCACGCGACCAACTCCCTGCTGCCGTACAGCCTTAGCACCTCCGAGTTGGGCGAACGCGACGAAGTAATGGAGAAGGTTACCGTCGTTGCAGATCTAATTTTGCAAGGGTTGCTTGAGCGCTCGCACCCGAAGTGACCACTGTACAAGTCGCTTATCAATTTGCTTCCAATTGGAAATCGGCAATCGCCAATCGGCAATAAGTTTAGTTCTAAAAACATTAAGGAGATATCAATCATGAAACGTTCGGCACTCATACTTATTCTCATTGTTGTGGCGCTGGCGCAATTGGGCCTCGCTTCCAGCGCGGCCGCGCAGCAGGAACGCACGCCGCCTGACGGTCCAATTGACGCAACCACTCGCAACCAAGTGATAGACACCGTGCTTAAGCGCCTGAATGAATCCTACGTTTTTCCGGAAGCCGCCAAAGCGATGGAGAAATCGATTCGCGAACGAGTCGCGAAGGGCGAGTACGATCAGATTTCCAGCTCGCGGACATTCGGCGAGACGTTGACGAAAGACCTACAGGCTGTCAGCAAAGATAAGCACCTGCGTGTGCGTTACTCGCATGAGGTGCTTCCGGAACGCCAGCCTCGAGCGGAGCCGACTGCCGAGCAGCGCGAGCAAGAGCGTCGGGATATGAGTTGGATGAATTACGGCTTCGAAAAAGTAGAGCGACTGCGAGGTAATACGGGCTACATATCGTTTCGTGGCTTCATGGGTCCAGAAGTGGGTGCGGACGCAGTAGCTTCGGCAATGAACTTTGTTGCCGGCACCGATGCACTAATTATCGACTTGCGCAGCAACGGCGGTGGCGATCCGGAAATGGTAGCTCTTATTTGCTCTTACCTCTTCGGTCCGGAGCCGGTGCATCTCAACGACCTTTATTGGCGCGAGGGTAACCGTACCGAACAGTTTTGGACTCGCAAGGAAGTGGCGGGCAAGCGTTACCTGAACAAGGACGTCTATGTCCTAACCAGCAAATACACTTTCTCAGGAGCTGAGGAATTCACCTACAATCTGAAGAACCTCAAGCGAGCAACCGTCATCGGCGAGACGACTGGCGGCGGCGCGCATCCCGGCACTGGCGTTCGCATCAACGACCACTTCAATATGTTTGTCCCGACAGGTCGCGCCATCAATCCCATTACCAAAACCAACTGGGAAGGCACAGGGGTGAAACCAGATGTAGAAGTGCCGGCGGACCAGGCTTTGACAGTGGCGCGTCTGATGGCTTTGAAGAAAGCTCTCCCCAATCTAACCAACCCAGGTTTCAAACAAGGTGTGGAAGGAGAGATCGAGAGGTTGGAAAAGGAGATGACCGAACTAAAGGCCAAGAAGTAGGCGGGGGATCGCGGGCGTCTCGCGCAACGCTCCGTAGCGCAGAATAAAAATGTTCGCGCTTCGCGCTCATTGCGGG
>JBPCMI010000155.1:0-6274 GCA_051002415.1 Pyrinomonadaceae bacterium | reverse complement strand
GCGGTCGCAATTCTCAAACTCCAAGGCAATTGGCATTTTACTGGCGGAGAGGGTGGGATTCGAACCCACGGAACGGTTTCCCGTTCACAGCATTTCCAGTGCTGCCAATTCAACCACTCTTGCACCTCTCCAAGGATTGCCAATTGGCGATTGCCGATTGGCGATTGCCGGTTGGCTAGTTCCGATTGATGAGTGCCGAGCAATAACTCATCTCAGGCATCAAGTAGTCTGACATCAAGGTTCAAGCGGTGGAAACCATGCCAAGCATCAATCGGCAATCGCCTATCGGCAATGTTCTGGCGGAGAGGGTGGGATTTGAACCCACGGTGGAGTTTCCCCCACTCCGGTTTTCGAGACCGGTGCACTAAGCCACTATGCGACCTCTCCGAAAAGATGAGACAGGGCGATGGGGAGAGGGGGTGACAGCAGGAAGGTTAATTCCAAATCTCGTTTTCGCCCCGTCGGTCCGCTCCCCCGTCTCCGCGTCGCCCTTTCTCCCTATCTCCGCGTCTCCGTGTTTCCTCCCCGTCGGCTGCGAAAAAATGCCTGCATCAATTCGCGGGACTCTTCCTCAAGCACACCGGTAGTCAATTCCATTCGATGATTGAGAAACTCCGAATCGCAAATGCGAAACCGCGATTCGACCGCACCTGCCCGTTCGTCTCGTGCTCCGTAAACCAGCCGGCTTACGCGCGCTTGAATCAACGCACCCGCACACATTGCGCAAGGTTCAATCGTGGAATAAACAACTGCATCTGTGAGCCGGTAATTGCCGAGCGCCTTTGCCGCGGCTCGCAAAGCAACAACCTCGGCGTGGGCTGTTGGATCACCATCGGTACGCGTTCTGTTTCCTGAAACCGCCAGCAATTTGTTTTCGCTGACGACGCAGGCGCCGACTGGAATCTCGCCGAGCGCTTCGGCCTCACGAGCCGCCGCGATCGCTCGCGCCATCCACTGCTCATCCAGATCCATTTTCGTAGCAGCAGTCAACAATCAAAAATATTTAGTCAAACAACGAAAAATCCAACTATAGGTGTCGGCGTCGAACACTGTCAAGCAGCCCAAAATCCAAGAATTTCACCAGTTACCGCGGCTAGTAGCAGGCGAACTTAACTACAATCGAATCTTACGCGCGTGCTATTATCAACGAGCGGAGTGATGTCCTAACACCCCACCGAAACAGATTCGTCCTTCGATGACCACTGAAGCAAATCAAAGAGGAAGCGGCTCGTTAGCGACAGATCGGGTTCAGAGTCGCATGCGTAGTCCGCTCTCGGCCCCGGAAATGCCCAGCGCCGATAAGACAGCACCGACGCCGGCGGCGCTCATGCGACGCATGTCCGCTGGTGAATTCAACACCGCGATGATTCATTTCTATCGCGGCGAAGTTCAGCGATCAAACACCTGGCGCAATCGACTCGATACGACCACAAACTGGGCAGTGCTCACGGCCGGTGCCACCTTGTCATTTGTATTCAGCTCGCCCAGCAATGCGCATTTCGTGATTCCGATTAACTCAATTCTGGTCGCAATCTTTTTATTAATGGAAGCGCGCAGGTATCGTTATTACGAAATTTGGTCGAGTCGCGTTCGCGTGCTGGAGACTGGGTATTTCGCGCAACTGTTGGCTCCTGAAAACGCCTTGACGGATGAAGCCTGGGCGCAGCACCTCGCGTCGGATTTGATCACGCCGCACTTTACGATCAGTGAATGGGAAGCCGTCGGCAGAAGACTGCGGCGAAACTATCTTTGGATTTTTGCGTTGTTGGCCTTGAGTTGGAACCTGAAGGTTTATATTCACCCTTTGCCGGCCCGCGACTTACACGCTTTTCTGGATCGTGCTGATGTGGGAATTGTTCCCGGGTGGATCGTGTTCGTAGTAGGCGTGATTTTCAACGCCGGAATTGCGATATTTGCTATTGGCACAGTGCGCTTGCGCGAAGCGACGGGCGAAGTTCTGCCGCAGCATGAGTTTTCGCTGCGCCCGCTGCGTACGATGAAGAAGTGGACAAGAGCAGCGACTGGTTCCGGCCGCACAACCATGCGCGCGCGTCGCGCCCGACAACGAGTTCGCAGTGGCACCATGACGGGCGAGTACAAGAAGATCGATATCTCCGAGACCCCGGACCGCGAGTCGCGAGGGATCGACCGGGATGCGCCTGATCAGGAAGTGCCCGCAGAGTCTTTAACCAAAGGCTAGACAGTTTCGAACTCCCGAGAGACTGATTTTCAGGTAACAGTTTCCTCCATTCATTCAGGGGAAGCTTACTTGTAGGTCCGTCACTGGATCATGCTCTTATGTTCGAGTTAAGCGGTCAGAAACTTTTCCTCCAACAAATTGTCGATGTCGCTGAAGGCCGGGAGCAAGTAACACTCTCGACGGTGGCCCGGGCGCGTTGCGACGCCTCCCGTGAGGTGGTGGAAAAGATTGTCGCTGAAGGCCGCACAGTTTATGGAGTAAATACCGGCTTCGGTCGCCTCTCCGACGTGCGCATTGAACCGGACCAATTGCGCGAGCTGCAATTGAATCTCGTGCGCAGTCACGCATGCGGGCTGGGCGCACCTCTTTCGATATCAGAAGCACGTGCGATGTTGTTGTTGCGAGCGAACGTGCTCGCATGCGGTTACAGTGGTGGTCGCGCGCTTTTGATCGATGCACTTCTGGGGATGCTCAAACGCGGCGTAACGCCCGTCATCCCGGAAAAGGGATCGGTGGGAGCGAGCGGCGATCTAGCTCCTCTCGCACATCTCGCCCTTGTAGTCATCGGAGAGGGCGAAGCTTTTTACAATGGCTCACGAATGTCCGGCGCGGAAGCTTTGCGCGCTGCGGCGCTCACTCCGGTGAGCCTGGAAGTAAAGGAAGGTCTTGCGCTGCTCAATGGCACGCAAGCAATGGCGGCTGTAGGTGGACTTGCTTTAGGACGGGCTACGCGTCTGACATTGATTGCGGATGTGGCGGGCGCGATGAGCTTGGAAGCTTTGCGCGGCACGCCCGTGGCGTTTGATGAACGAATCCAGCAAGCGCGGCCCCATCCCGGGCAAATCGCCGTCGCAGAACATTTGCGCGAACTAATGAGTGATAGTGAAATTCGCACTTCACACCTCGATAACGATCCGCGCGTGCAAGATGCTTACAGTCTGCGTTGCATGCCCCAAGTGCACGGAGCAGTGCGAGGAGCATTAGATCACGTCCGCGAAATCGTTGAAATCGAAACCGGTAGCGCCACGGATAATCCCCTCGTGTTCGCAGATACCGGCGAAGTCTTGTCGGGCGGAAATTTTCACGGAGCGCCCCTCGCCATGGCATTTGATTACGCAGCCATAGTGCTCACTGACCTGATGAGTATCACCGAACGGCGCATCGACCGGTTGGTTAATCCGGATCTGAACGAAGACTTACCGCCATTTTTGACCTCGACGGCCGGCACCTCTTCGGGATTCATGATGCTGCAAGTTTCCGCGGCCGCACTGTTGGCCGAGTCAAGAGTGCTCGCGCATCCGGCCAGCGTAGATAACGTTCCCACCGATGGCGGCAAGGAAGATCACGTTTCAATGGGTATGACAGCGGCTACAAAACTGCGAGAGCTCGTGGAAAACGCCGAGTTGATCAGCGCGATTGAATTGATTACAGCAGCAGAAGGTTTGGAATATCGAGCGCCGCTCAAAGCAGGTCGCGGTGTGCACCGGGCCTACGAGATTGTTCGCTCTCACGTGCCGCGCTTGGAAAACGATCGCTCGATGTCTACTGATATTCAAACAATCGCTGGGGCAATTCGCTCGGGCGAGTTTGATGCAATCCAGTAACGTTACACATAAGAGGAGCTTTAAATGACAGACAAGTTTGATGACCGACGGCGCGGGTTGGAAGAAGAATATTTTCATAAGAAGAACCAGGAAGCGCTGGAAAGAATGCGCACGAAGATTGCGATCGCCGAAGAAGCCAAGGCAGCCGGGACGTCTTCAATGAATTGTCCCCGGTGCGACGGCAGCTTGAAGACGAACAACTTCGAAGGAGTTGACATCGATACCTGCGAAAAATGTGGAGGCGTCTGGCTCGACTCGGGCGAACTCGAACAGCTCACTAAACGCGAGTCAGGCTGGTTCTCGCGACTGCTGCAGCGTGGGTAGCTGGAACCATGTCAGCAAAGGTTGTTAGAGCGCCCACCGGCGCCCAGTTGAGTTGTAAGGGGTGGCATCAGGAAGCCGCGTTGCGCTGCCTGATGAACAATCTCGATCCAGATGTCGCCGAGCGACCTGAGGAGCTGATTGTTTACGGTGGCGCCGGTAAAGCGGCGCGCAACTGGGAAGCGTTTCACGCAATAGTCCGGGAACTGCGCGAGCTTGAAAACGACGAAACGCTGCTGGTGCAGTCCGGTAAGCCGGTAGCAGTGTTTCGCACGCACGAAAACGCGCCTCGAGTCTTGATCGCTAATTCGAATCTGGTAGGCGCCTGGGCAAACTGGGATCACTTCAATGAGCTCGAGCGCAAAGGTCTGATGATGTACGGCCAGATGACGGCCGGGAGTTGGATCTACATCGGCACGCAGGGCATCGTGCAGGGTACTTTCGAAACATTCGCCGCGATGGCCGACCGTCACTTTGGTGGCGATCTAAGCGGAAAACTAGTCGTCTCCGGCGGCATGGGCGGCATGGGTGGGGCGCAGCCGCTGGCAGCAACACTCAATGGAGCCGCATTCCTCGGCATCGACGTTGACCCGTCGCGCATCGAGCGGCGGGTCCGAAATGGATATTGCGATCGTCTGGCATTGAACCTGGATGAAGCGCTTGAAATCTGTGAAGACGCTCGGGAACAGCGCCGCGGAGTTTCTGTTGGTCTGGTGGGCAATTGCGCAGAAGTGCTCCCGGAACTGGTGCGGCGCGGTCTCAAGGTTGACGCGATTACAGATCAAACAAGCGCTCACGATCCGCTGAATGGCTACGTTCCGGCCGGGCTTACCCTCGACGCTGCCGCGGAGCTGCGTCGTATCGATCCTCGTAGTTATATAAACCGCGCGAGTCATTCGATGGCCGTGCACGTGCAAGCCATGCTGGATTTAAAACGCTCCGGAGCCGTGGCTTTCGATTATGGCAACAACATTCGGAAACAGGCCTTTGATGCTGGTTGCACTGATGCGTTTGAAATACCCGGCTTTGTTCCAGAATACATTCGCCCGCTTTTCTGTGAGGGCAAGGGACCGTTTCGCTGGGTAGCTCTCTCGGGAAATGAGAATGACATTCGTAAGACCGACGACCTGGCGTTGGAGCTGTTCCCTGATGATAAGACTTTGAATCGTTGGTTACGACTTGCGCGCGATCGAGTGCAGTTTCAGGGTCTGCCGGCACGCATCTGTTGGCTCGGTTATGGTGAGCGTGCCGAAATGGGCGATGCGATTAATGAAATGGTACGGCGCGGCGATCTCGAGGCGCCGGTTGCAATCGGACGAGATCATCTTGACACCGGCTCGGTGGCCTCGCCTTATCGCGAGACCGAAGCCATGAAAGACGGGACAGATGCGGTGGCCGACTGGCCTATCCTGAACGCTTTGCTCAACACGGCGAGTGGCGCGAGTTGGGTTTCGTTTCATCACGGCGGCGGCGTAGGCATTGGCTACTCGCTCCACGCCGGACAGGTATCGGTAGCTGACGGATCGGATGACGCGGCAAAGAGATTGAACCGCGTGCTAACAAATGATCCCGGCATCGGTGTGGCGCGACATGTCGACGCAGGCTATGAAAGCGCAGCCACCACCGCACGCGAAAAAGGAATAAACATTCCCATGCTTTCACCGGAGGGTTAAACGTGCAGACGACACTCTTGAGAAAGTTTCGCTTCGCTTTACTGCTCCTTGTGCTGGCGCCGCTTTCGGCTTATGCGCAGCGCGACCCGCCGGTTGAGAGGTTCAAGCTCGAGAGTAAACTGCTGGGTAAAGCAATTGACTACAGCATTCTCTACCCGGTCAACTACCGGCGGGCTGGTAATGAAGAGAAGAAATTTCCAGTCGTGTATCTGCTTCATGGCCTGACCGGCCATCACACAAATTGGGTTGAGCGATCTGGAGTCGCACTCTACGCGACGCACCACGATCTTTTCTTGGTGATGGTTGAAGGCGAGAACGGTTGGTACACCGACAGTGCAACAGTTCCCACTGAGAAGTTCGAATCATACATACTTCAAGAACTGATGCCGGACGTTGAGAAACGTTTTCGCGTCAGTACTGAGCGTGGTGGTCGAGCCATCGCCGGCTTGTCGATGGGAGGTTACGGCTCGCTGAAA
>JBPCMI010000154.1:0-4178 GCA_051002415.1 Pyrinomonadaceae bacterium | reverse complement strand
TCTCGAGACCGACCAGACTGTTAGCCCTTACGACGCGAGCCAGGCCGCAAATTCTCTCCGAGATGATCGGATTGCGTTTGTGAGGCATGGCGCTCGAACCTTTTTGCCCTTTCGCAAAACGCTCTTGCGCCTCGCGTACTTCGGTGCGCTGCCAGTGCCTAACGTTAAGAGCAAATTTATCGAGCGACGAAGCGATGATCGCCAGCGTGCTCAAGTATTCAGCGTAGCGATCGCGTTGGATGATTTGCGTCGAGACAGCTGCGACTGCCAGTCCCAGCCGTTCGCAAACACGTTCCTCAACAACTGGATCCAGATGAGCAAAGGCGCCGACGGCGCCGCTAATCTTACCGACCGCGGTTGCCTCGCGAGCGCGAACCAGGCGCTCACGATTACGACCCATCTCGCTAAACCAAAGCGCGAAGGTCAATCCAAAGGAAGAGGGTTCAGCGTGAATGCCATGAGTCCGGCCAATCTGCGGGGTGTTTTTGAATTCGAAAGCGCGGCGTTTGAGCACGGCGAGGAGGGCGTCAACCTTCGCTAACAGGATGTCGCAGGCGGCGCGCAGAAGCAGGGCGTTGGCAGTATCGACGACGTCTGACGAAGTTAAGCCGAAGTGGACGAATCGTGCGGCAGCACCGATCTCTTCGGCAAGATTTGTCGTGAAGGCAATTACATCGTGGTTAGTGGTTCGTTCAACTTCATTGATGCGTGATACGGAAAACTTTGCGCGAGTCTTGATCTGTTCGAGTGCGTCGCGTGGAATGGTGCCCATTTCCGCGTGCACTTCACAAACAGCCAGCTCGACGTCCAGCCACTTCTGGAACTTGTTTTCTTCCGACCAGACGGCGCCCATCTCGGACAAGGTGTAGCGATCAATCATAATCTGGTATCGGGTATCGGGTGTCAGGTCTTAAGTCTCAAGTCTCGAGTCTAGGTCCACCAAACCATCTGAGCGACATATGAAAACCTGGGACCTGGGACTTAAAACTTATTTGGTCGCCAAGGATTTTGAGAGCACGTAGAGTAGCTTCGGATTCATACAGCGCAAGTAGAACACCTGTTTTACTTAATGCTTTTTCAGACTTGGCGACCTTGGCGGTTCTTAGCGCCTCGGCGGTAAACCTGAAACCTGAAACCTGAGACCTGAAACCTGGGACTTGAAACTTATTTTAGTGCTGTCGAATTCACAAAGTATCTGGCGAGGCGCCATTGATGATCGCGTTCGATAAGCGTGAAAGTTTCCATGCCATCGCCTTTTTCAAACCTGGCTTGATAGGTAACGATGAAAACCTTGCCCTTCAACGAACCACCAGAATTGTCCTGCTCAGTTGCCGAGTGAAGCGTGCGATTCTCCATCTTACCAAGCTTCTCTTGCAGCGTCTTGAAGACACCGGCAGTCTCTTCCAAAGTTAACTCTGCTTTCCAGAGATCCGCGGCTTCGTTGTAAACCTTCTCGAAACGTCCGGCGGCAATATCGTCAGTCACCGTGGCAATCACTGCTTCAACTTCAGTCGGCACTCCGCGGCTTTGAGATCTGAGTCCACAGCCGGAGGCCAGGCAGAGCGCTGTAACGCACAGGGCCAACCAGAAAGTCGCAATATAGAAGGAGGAATTGCGCATCAAGCCGGGGCGCATTGACCTCGAGCTGAGAAATGCTGCCTTCATCCGTCGCTTATACCTCAATCCAGGGTGTCGGTTCCTTGGGAAAGGAAAGACTGATTTGAGTCTCGGCTGGAAAGAGCGGCGCGCGCTCCTGAAGTGCAACCTCGGCGGAAATTTTGGCGAGATAGGGATTGTTGGCGCGCTGCGAGAGGTGGGCCAGCACGATGTGCCGCGCGCAACCGTCAAAGCCATCGCGCAACCATTCGGCAACATCCTCGTTGGAAAGATGGCCGAGCCGGGAAAGGATCCGCTGTTTTAGTTCCCAGGGATAAGCGTCGCAGGCCTTCAACATGTCGCGACTATGGTTCGATTCCATGAGGATAGCCGCACAGCCGCGCAATTGTTGACTAACCAGCGTCGTAATATGGCCAAAATCCATCAGCGTCGCGATTTTTACGCCTTGATGAGTCGCCGTAAATCCAAAGTTGTCTACAGCGTCGTGAGGAATAGTGAAGGGATGAAAATCGATCTCTCCGATGCGGAAATCTTTGCTGGATTCGATTTGCTCGACGCGATTGCTCAGCGCCGCCGCCCGTTTTCGCGGTTCATCGTTCGCAAGATTGGTGCGCTCGCTGATGTACGCATCGCAAGTGGTGGCGGAAATGTAGACGGGACAGTCCACTGAGCGCAGCAGTACGCGTAATCCTCCGACATGATCGCCGTGCTCGTGCGTAACGAGAACGCCGTCGAGACGATGAATGTCCTCGCCGACGAGTGCGAGGCGGCGCGCCAGCTCTTTAGCACTCAGACCCGCATCAACGAGAACGCGAGTCCCGCCTGCAACGATCAAAACCGCGTTACCAGTTGAGCCGCTGCCGAGAACGGAAAGTTTCATCTTGGGAACTCAGAATTAGGACAGGAACAAAAACAGAACTTTACCACCGAACTACGATTTCTGTATCGCAAACTTTTCTGTTGATATTAAATTTCCAGACGTGAGCGATCGACGCTAAAGCCGTTGAGATTACCCAACGCTCCTAACGCGAGTTTTTCAGTGGTGAAGAACGTGCGCGCTACTTCCTGGATCTCCACAGTTGTAACCGCTTCAAGATGTTGAATGATTTCGTCTGGTGAGATGTGGCGATTGTGGATAATTTCCTGGCGGGCGAGCGTTCCCGCGCGGGCGCTTGAAGATTCCAAGCCTAGCAGCACCGCAGAAATAGCCTGTTCCTTGACGAGTTTTAGCTCGTCCTCAGGCACTGCCTCACGCACTATGCGCCGCACCTCAGCCAATGAAAGGTCGAGAACTTCATCAAGGTGGTTGGGAGAAGTGCCCGCATAAATTGTAAAGACGCCGACATCGGAAAACGTTCCGCTACCCGCCCCCACGGAATATGCAAGCCCGCGTTCTTCACGAATTATCTGCCACAGGCGGCTCGAAGTGCCGCCGCCAATTATTGAAGCCAGCAGACTCGCGGCGTAGCGTTCGGGGCTGAGCGCTGTGGGGAAGGGTGTGGCGATGATCAGGTGGGCCTGCTCCAGCTCTTTCTTGTGTTCAATCAGAATAGGTGCGGCGGGTGCCGGAGAGACGATTGCTTCTGACGAAATTTTTGAGGCATCGGCATGCGTTGTTACATCGGCAAACGCTCGCTCCATCATCTCTACCAAGCGTTCGTGCTCCACCTTTCCCGCGGCGGCGATGACTAGATTTGCCTGAGAAAAAGCATGCGCATGAAAGTCGGTAGTAGTTTGCTGGTCGAAAGTGGATACCGTGTCTTCAGTGCCTTCGATCGGACGGCCGAGAGGGTGGTTGGGAAAGTAAGCGGCATTGAACAGCTCGCCAAGTAACTCGTCCGGAGTGTCCTCGACCATCTTGATCTCTTCAAGAATCACTTTCCGCTCTCTTTCCAGATCCTGCTGGTCAAATCGTGGGCGAGAAACCAGGTCGGAGAGGAGATCGATGGCTTCCGGCAATCTGCTGTCGGCAACCTTTATGGCAAAGCCAGTCATCTCCTGAGTAGTGTAGGCATCCAAATGCCCCCCGAGCCTGTCTGACTCAACAGCAATATCGCGAGCCGTGCGGCGCGTCGTTCCTTTAAAAACCGAGTGTTCGATGAAGTGACAGATGCCGTTGAGCGTGGCCGATTCGTGGCGGGAGCCCCGGCGCACCCAGATTCCGGCGGTAACTGAACGCAGCCCGGCCATATGTTCAGTCAAAATTGTGATGCCAGTTGGGTGTCGAGTTATTTGGACGTTGTCGATCATGCTTTGCGTTGAAATGCTCGTTCTGAAGTGATTAGACATTGGGGGGCTGGGATTGAAATCGTAGCACGCGGCAAAATTGCCCGCAAACAGTCCCAAAAATAGGGCATTTCGCTTGACAGAGCTTTGAAAAGTGGCCGAAAATGCCATCATCTAGTGGTTCCGGTAAGTCTCCTGACCTGAACCTGTTCGCCCTGCTTGAAGGGCACTTATTCCTGGTGCATTGGAATGAGGATGAACTTCAGGAAAGTCCTTCCCAAGTTGAGCCGAACACACAGACGCCGTCTTTTGTCGCAGCCGCTCCCGTACCGGGC
>JBPCMI010000153.1:0-16568 GCA_051002415.1 Pyrinomonadaceae bacterium | reverse complement strand
GCAGGGGTTGCCGAAGGACGAGAAAGCTGCGAGGCGGTGCGGCGCGCGGTTAACAGTTTGCCCCTGGAACTGCGACAAGTGGTCGTAATGAAGGAATTTGAGGATCTTACGTTTCGCGAGATTTCGGATGCTCTGGATGTTCCTTTGAGTACGGTAAAGAGCCGGCTGTACACGGCTTTGCGGCAATTGCAGATGCGCTTAAAGAAGTTTGGTGCTGATTCGCTTTAGCAGGAGTTTCAGATGGAAGACAAAATTGGAAATATCATTTGTGAGCGCAGTGACGACTTAATCTCATTTCTTTATAAGGAACTCGACGAGCGTGAAGGTCGCGCTTTTGAAGGGCACCTCGCGGATTGTGCATCGTGTTCACGAGAACTGAGTTCTTTCAGCGAGATTCGGAACGGTGTCGTCGCCTGGCGCGATCAGTCTCTAGGCATCATCAATCATCGACCAAGCCTCGCCTACGGCTTCGCGGAAAAGCCTTCAGCTCTAGCGGCAATTCGTCAGTTTTTCGCGCTGGCGCCGTTCTGGCTAAAAGGGTCGGTCGCCTTCGCGTCAGTGCTATTGTTCGCTGTCGTAGCGTTCCTGGTTGTGAGTTTGAAGGCGAGACCGGAAATGCCGCTGGCTCGTACCGATAAGGTTTACAGCGAAGCGGAACTCAGAGCAAAGGTCGAAGCAGGAATTCAGGCGCGTCTCAGGGAATTGAATCCGCAGGACGATGCGGTGAAAGAAGAATTGCCGCGAGCGCTGTTGCTGGTCCAGCAGTCCAAGCCAAAGGTAAAGTCACCGGGGTCCTACGTGAGTCGTCGAGCTCCGCTAACAGAATTTGAGCGGCAGCAACTCGCTGCAGACTTGCGGTTGATCTCGCCTACCGATGATGATCTCAATTTGCTGGGAGAACAGATAAACAGATAGCACCCCCTAGATGTAATCATGAGAACCATAAGCCGACTAACTTTTGCCTTTTTACTTGCTGGCTGCGCGTTGCTGGCTTTCGCAACTATAACCCCCGCTCAGCAGCTTCAGGAAAATCAGCAACCGGGGCCATCCGCCGATCCAATTCGAGATCTAAATTTAAGTCCGGAACAACGTGAACGCATTCGAGCGATCCGCGAAGAACAGAGAGACGAACGGGCCGCCGTCAATCAGCGACTGCGCGAAACTAACCGCGCGCTTGAAGAGGTGCTCGACTCTGAGAATCCCAGTGATGCAGAGATTGAAAGGCATTTGCGCGAGATCGCCGCAGCCCAAGCCGCCTCACTACGGATGCGCGTTGCCACGGAGATGAAAGTGCGAAAGGTTTTGACACCTGATCAACTGGCAACGCTTCGAGTGCTACGCCAAAATGCCAGGGACACGCGACGCGAAAGGCAGATAGAGAACAATCAGCGGCGTCGCGAAGGGATGGAGAGGCGCAGAATGCCGGGCCGGAATACGATTGCTCCGGGATTTCCCCGAAGCCTGGATCCCAACCGGCGACCTCAGCCATAGACCCCGATGCCCTGCGAAGCGTGAGCCGACCGAGGAAACTTGGGCGGCTCATTTTCTCTTCCGGCCGGCCAGACAAAGTCAGCAACAGCCTTCCTGTCTTACCTTCCCTACCAGAACCTGCTGCCCGCGCTGATTTTACAGCTTGACGCATTGCTAACAATTTGAGCATGATAGGCCGACCCTGAAGGCATTGGTGGGTTGGGGATATCTAGGCCTACACAAACCCCGCCGCGCTCAGCAAGCTCTAGCTAACAAGAAGATCTACGCGTTAATTAAACTCGACTCGATTAGCAGCATCGAATGAATTTCGCCACACGCGCTCTGCTTGAATTGCAGGAGACGACGTTGCTGGCGGCTCGCGCCGCTCGCGGCCTCTTCAAACGTCCCCGTTACATTTCGGAAATCATCACGCAGATGGACACAATCGGCGTCGGTTCGCTGACCATCGTCCTGCTCACGGGGTTTTTCACAGGCGGTGTGCTTACGCTGCAAACCTTCCCCACCCTCGCGTTTTATGGCGCACAATCGCAAACTGGCCGGCTGGTCGCGATTTCCCTGGTCCGCGAGCTCGGTCCCGTCCTGACTGCATTGATGGTAACTGGACGCGTGGGGTCGGCGATCGCTGCTGAGTTGGGATCGATGACTGTGTCGCAGCAAATCGATGCGATGCGCGCACTCGGAACTGATCCGATTCGGAAGCTGGTGGGGCCGCGCCTCGTCGCGTTGCTGGTCAGCCTCCCCCTATTGACTGTGATCGCGGATGTGGTTGGGATTGGTGGTGGCGGCGTCGTTGCCACAGGCCTTTATGGCCTGACAATGGATCAGTATCTAACATCTGTTCGCGAGGGCATTACGTCCGATGATATTATTGGTGGTGTAATTAAGCCTCTCATCTTTGGCATTATTATCGCGTCGATTGCTTGCTACAAAGGATTAAGCACTGACGGCGGAACTGTAGGGGTCGGGCGCGCGACTACTCGCGCAGTCGTGCTGGCCTCAATCGTTGTAATTATTGCCGACTTCTTCTTGTCGCGCGGGCTTCAATATATTCTCGGCATGCCCGTATCCTAAACACGAAAGCATCATGTCTGAGCTCGCAACAAATATTGCCGAAACTCATCCGCTCGTCGGAGAAATAAGCGATCACGCTGCTGAGTCGACCTTTGCCGAGGTAGACGATCAGAGACGCGCGACGCCGGCGATTGAGTTTCGCAACGTCCATCTTTCTTTTGACGATAAGAAGGTCCTGGACAATCTAAGTTTCAAAGTCATGCGGGGTGAGACCAAGATCATTCTGGGGGGTTCCGGCGGTGGCAAGTCGACGATCATTAAGATCGTCCTCGGGCTGCTGAAACCTGACGCCGGCCGCGCGCTGGTTGATGGCGAAGACATAACCGATTACAACGAAGCGCAGATGATGACCGTTCGTAAGAAGATCGGGATGGTGTTTCAGGAGGGTGCGCTATTCGACTCGCTTTCAGTTTATGAAAATGTCGCCTACCGGCTTAACGAACAAGGAGTCCCTCCCGAGCAGATCGAGCCGGAAGTGCGACGGATGCTACGGTTCGTCAACCTCGAAGATGCGATCGATAAGATGCCGGCGGAACTATCGGGTGGTATGCGGCGTCGCGTTGGCATTGCTCGCGCGCTAATTGGCGATCCGAAGATTGTTTTGTTTGACGAGCCGACGGCGGGACTTGATCCGCCGACGGCCCGCACCATCTGCGAGCTGGCCATGAAGCTGCGAGACCTGGAGGATGTGTCTTCGATCTTCGTGACGCACGAAATGAATAATCTTACTTATCTCTGTTCCGAGTATGCAGTGGTTAACGAGTCGGGCGAGGTCGTGTTTGAGCGCGAGGGCGAACGTCTCTGCCTGATTAACAGCAAGGTGATGATGATGCGACAAGGAAATATTATTTTCAGCGGCACAGACGAGAGTTTGCGAAACGCTGAGGATCCCTACATCCAAAAGTTTCTCAGGGGACGGTAGGATAGGTCATTTAGGAGGGTGTCATGCCGCCATCAAAGAAAACAGTGTCGTGGAGAGAGCTTCGAGTCGGACTGCTGATCCTCGGCTCGATCGCCATACTTGTCTTTCTGATTCTCAATTCCTCAGGAGATATCAACCCGTTCAGTAAGAAGCTGCACCTCAGGGCGCGCTTCGCCGATGCGAACGGCTTGCGAGAAGGCTCCGAAGTCAGACTAGCGGGTGTGCGTGTCGGTAAGATCGATAAGATCCTGCTGCTCACTCCCTCAGGCGAGCCAAACGCGCCCAAGGTCGAGGCGCAGATGACCATCAATGGCACGATTGATGGACGGCCGGCGAATGATCGCATCCGCACGGACTCGACTGCGCAACAAGCTTCTCCCAGCCTGCTCGGAAACGAGATGCTGATCAATATCACGCCCGGAACAGCCATCGGGCAGCCGGTAGCGGATAACGCAATCCTGCCGTCTTCATCCTCCAACACCGTAAACGACTTCGCCACTTCCGGCACTGACCTCGCTCAAAGATTGAGCAAGTTGTCTGACGAGATCAACGGAATGGTTCGCGATGTGAAGGATGGTAAAGGAACTGTCGGCAGGTTGTTTTCCGATGAAGCGCTTTACAACAATCTCAATGCCACCATTCGTGAGACCGAAGATGTATTGCGTCAAATCCGCTCGGGGAATGGTTCGGCGGGAAGATTCATTAATGATCCGGAGCTCTACAACAACGCCAACAAGATTGCTAACCAGCTTCGTTTAATTGGCGAAGATCTGCGTGCCGGGCGTGGAACCGCCGGGAAGCTGCTGACGGATGATCAGCTCTACAACCGCATCAACCGCACCGCCGATCGTTTGGATCGCTCAGTTGATCAGATCAACTCGATGATCGTGGAGATCAATGAAGGACGCGGTACCTTAGGAAAGCTGATCAAGGACGAGCAGATGTATAACGACGCGCGCGCCGCTATCGCGCGCTTTAATACTACCGCCGAACGCATTGACAATATGGTTGCCGCGGCCCAACGCGGCGAAGGCACGGTAGGAAAACTGCTAACCGATGAAGCGCTTTATTCCAACGTCAATCAACTATCTTCGGAAGGCGTCAAACTCATCTACGACTTCCGGCAGAATCCGAAGAAGTACCTAACGATAAAATTCGAACTCTTCTAGCTGAATCGGCACCAGCGACAGGTGCGATCGTTGATCCTCCTGCAGGATTAGTCTGTTCAACCCTAACTTCAGCTTAAAACGGGTTCTCGTCGGCTGAAGGGCCGTAAATTGACGGTACCGGGATGTCATTGAGCCGGAGATAGACGCCCAGTTGTGCGCGGTGATGAATGTTGTGGTTCATCACGAAGCCCCGCAGCACCGCAACCTTCGGCAAGGTAAGCAGCGTGACGCCGTTGCGCTGCAGCTGCCACATCTTCATGAATTCCTGATCGGTCGTCCGCGCAATCGCTGCACGTGCGGCGGCCACGTTGTTATCAAAAGTTTCCAATAGCTCAGCGGCTGATCCAGGAATGGTCGCGGTTGGCATTGGTTGTCCTCCCGGCGCCAGATCCAGCGACTCGTGCTCCAGCGTGTAAATTGTCCAACTTGGCAGGTTGCTTAGGTGAGTGGCAAGACCACCCATCGACGTAGACTTATCATGCGGCTTCCAATCAAACTTTTCCGTGGGCACGCGTTCCAGCGTTCTACGTGTCCCCACCATTTCCTGGTCAAACTCCGACAAAATTGAATCACTGATTGCCATTGAAATCCTCCTTCTGTAGGGGGTGTACCTCTGTGGGCACCGCTGCGACGTGAAATGGGGCGCCCACGGAGGGACGCCCTGACACTTTTTCCTGAACCAGGACCTGAAAGCTCGCGGCCATGCCATCGGGCAGAATTAACTCACGGCAACCAGTTCGCAGCCGCAGTCTTTCGGCTTCGTTTTCACTCTCACTTACTCTCAATTCTAACTCATCAAGCAGTCCTTCATTTATCAGGAACCGGTCCTGACGTTCAAAAGTTATTGTCGGCAAGTTAAAACCAGTGCCGATTTGGATCACGTCCGACCAATTGACTGAGCTGGTGATGTCCTGTTCACCGGGTGTGGCCAGCAGGTCCTCGACGAACTGCTGACGTCTAAAGCTACGCAACGTTCCAGCGGGGTGAGTAGTGGGCGATAAGATTTCAGCCGCCGTGTCGCCATAGTCTACTGTCACCACATACCCTCGACCGAGCGTCGCGGAAGCCGCGCCAATCCACTTCCTTAAATCCAGATTCACTTCCGCAACCTGGCCCTCAGTCAGACTCACGGCCATTTCCGTAAGGTAATTGGCGAGCTCAGGGGTTGAAGGCTTTTGGATGATCCATTCGAAACTGCCCTGGTCGTTGGTCGTAACAAAAAACTCGGCAAGTTCACCCGCGCACCGCGTCAAGCGATGAACTGGAAAAGCATCGAGCAGCTCGTTCGAAAATATGACTCCGACTGGAATACTTTCCAGGTCTGTCATCGAGGCAAATTCCACTTGCGAGCCAAACCTCGTCAGCCGCTCCGCCGCAAACGCGCGTGACGAACGACTAATTTCATCGATCATATAGCGAGTTGCTTTGAACACATCAGGCGAGCGCAAGCGAAGTGTATCGAGCACTCCTTCGGCAAACCTACCGGATCCGGCGCCGGCTTCGAGCACCACCCAACTCTCAGGTGAACCCAGGTTGTGAAAGAGACGAGCAAAATACTTAGCGAAGGTAGCCGCAAAGAGCACGCTGCGCTCCGGACTCGTCCAGTAGTCGCCTTCCCGGCCCCAACGCTGACTTTCGCGACAGTAATATCCGGCCTCGGCGTCGTACAGCGCGGTCGCCATGAAATCATGAAAGGTGATCGGGCCTTCGCTTTGGATGCGCGTGCGCAAGCGCTCAGGAAGCGGCAACATCGGGCTACTGCTTGGTAGGATCGTCCTTGTCCAGCAGGCGAGTCGTGTTTTCGGTGATGCTGGGGGGTTGGAAAATTTCTGCGGTGGTGGGACGCGTGCGCCACGTCGGTGGCGGCACCGCTGCGGGCGGTAGCGATCCAGCGTACGGCGTCGCTTGAAACTGCGCCGGCATTACGGGAGCAGCGTAGTTCGGCATCATCGGTCGGTAGCGAGGTGCTCCTTCCTCAAACAGCGCAGCGTAGAGCATCCGTAACAAACCACCGAGAAAAAAGAAAATTGCGGCCATCGGCGTGAGAATGTCAAAAAGGTTTCCGGCGTTGAAACTGCTGAGCACACCCAGAAGCGGAACCAGGATTATACCCAGCAAGAGCAGCAGCGCGCCCTGCTTGACGCCCTTGCGGCGCGGCGAGGGTTCCTTGGTAACCGGTCCGGGAAACGATGGAAGCAGGCCCCCGGTTGCCAGCACTTGAAGTACCGCCTCAAGCGGAAATCCACAGCGGGAACAAAACCTAAGACTGGCTGTAATCTGTTGTTGACCACATTGCGGACAAAACATCTTCAGTCTCTCCCCGAAACAAACCAGCGCATTGCCGATTGACGATTGGCGATTGCCGATTGTAACAACTTAGGAGTCACGTTTGGTAAGGGCATTTGCAGTTATTAAATGTTACGTCTCCCGCCGGCGAACCAAGTGATACTGCGTCACCACGAATCACCTTCATTCTTCGCCGCCAGTATGACAGCGGCGCGTTCAAGATTTCCAGCCGCGCGCAGCAGCGTTTCCAGTAGTAGTTGAATTAAGGGTTGCGTAGCATCGCCGGGTAGGGCAATAAACTTTTTCAGCTCTTCGTCACCTTTCAGCCGCGCAAAACACTCGTTGCGCGTCTGCTTTACCTCATCGAGGTATTCTTTGACTAACGCGGGCGTAGAAAGCGTTTCCGGCAGCGTCCATTCGAAGGGATCGTCCCAAAGGTTTGCGTTCAGACCGCCGCAGGTTTGTTCCACAGCGCGAGCGCTTCTCAAGATTAGTTCACCAACCGAGGTATATAAACCAGGCAGGACTGCAGACCGGTACAACATCTCGTCCGGTATCTGCTGCAGCAGCTCGCGCGTGCGGGCATCGATTAACGCAAACTCTCGCTCCAGACTCTCAACCACAGCGCGAGGTGATTGGGCTGGCGCACTGACCGGGCTGTTCATGGGGAGAGTGTTTTCAGACTTGAGTTAACGATCCTTAACGCGTCGATCCGACTCCTGTAGAACCGTGCCGAAACTGCGACCGCCAAAACTGAAGCCCGTGTATATCTTGCCCTTCGTTCCAACCCGTGATCCGCGCGACGGTACGCCACGCGTAGTGACGACCCAAATCCTGCCAGTGCCATCGTCAATCTCGTAAGCGCCGTTGCCCATCACACCGTAGCTGTCGGTCACTGTGCCGACGATTCCCACCTCTTTGTTGCGATAGCGGCCGGGGTCGGCGTTAATGCGGGAAATGGTTTCTTGTTTTGGGCAGGCAGTTAGAAGAAGTGCCCCGATCAAAATCAGCGAGCCCAGGCTCGCCCTTTTTGCTAAATGCATACGCGTCTCCTTTTCCGTTGAGTTTCCTTACGGGAGAGCGCCGCATTCGGACCACAAATGCTCGAACGAAGGGAGCGGCGTTACAGAGATGCAAAACTCGCGGAAACAGTTTTCCGCGAGTCCTGCATTGCGAAATACTTTACTTGCCAAACCAACCAATGGGCTTGCCGGAAAGATCGACCCAGACGCTTTTCACGTTGGTATACATCTCCAGAGCGTGCTTGCCCATTTCCCTGCCGTAGCCCGACTGTTTATAGCCACCGAAGGGCGACGCGGCATTGAACATGTTGTAGGTGTTTATCCAGATCACGCCCGCCCTGATTTCTTTCGCGAAGCGATGAGCGCGAGTGATGTCTTTAGTCCACAGACCAGCTGAGAGACCATAGATCGTGTCGTTGGCCTGCTTGATCAGGTCGTCTTCATCACGGAAGCTAATCACCGAAACGACCGGGCCAAAGATTTCTTCCTGGGCCACGCGCATTTGGTTTTTTACGTCAGAGAAGATCGTTGGTTGGAAGAAGTATCCTTTCTGGAAAGCACCTTCCAGCTTCGGCGACACTCCACCACTGATCACAGTCGCGCCTTCCTTTTGTGCGACATCACAATACCCTTTAATCCGATTAAGCTGTTCTTCGGAAACCTGCGGGCCCATGTGGGTCGCTTTGTCCATCGGATCGCCAACTTTGATATTTGCCGACTTCTCCTTGAGCCGGCCGACGAACTCATCCTTCACATCCTCCTGCACAAAGAGACGCGAGCCGGCGCAACATACCTGCCCTTGATTGAAGAAGATTCCCATCATCGCGCCATTGACTGCCTGCTCCATATCAGCGTCTGCAAAGACAATGTTCGGAGCTTTCCCGCCCAGCTCGAGAGAAACTTTTGTCAGATTGTCGGATGCTGCCTTCGCTATAAGCTTGCCCACTTCAGTCGAGCCGGTGAAAGCAACTTTGTCGATGCCCGGGTGAGCAGCAAGCGCTGCTCCGGCAGTCTCACCGTAACCGGGTACGATGTTCACAACGCCTTCCGGGAAACCGGCCTGTTCAATCAGCTTTCCTAACTCCATCGCGTTTACCGGAGTTTGTTCGGCGGGCTTCAAGACCACCGTGTTGCCGGCTGCGAGGGCAGGCGCAAGTTTCCAGGCGGCCATCAGGAGCGGAAAGTTCCAGGGAATAATTTGTCCGCAAACGCCAACCGGCTCACGCAGCGTGTAATTGAACATCTGGCCGGGGACCGGGATCGTTTCGCCCTCAATTTTTGTGGCCCAGCCGGCAAAGTATTCAAAGTTTTCCGCAACCTGAGGCAGATCGACAAAGGAAGACTCGTTGATCGGTTTGCCGTTGTCCGCAGTCTCAAGTGCTGCCAGCTCGCTGCTGTTTTGTTCAATCAGCTGCGACAGTTTGTAGAGCATCCGGCCGCGATCTCGCGCGCTGATCTTCGACCACTTGCCTTCGAACGCACGACGAGCAGCGACAACTGCTTTATCGATATCTGCTTTATCAGCTTCAGCCACCTCGGCCAGGGTTTCTCCTGTCGAGGGATTCGGTGTCATAAAGGTCTTGCCCGATTCAGCATCAACCCACTTTCCATCAATTAGAAGTTGATACTTCCGCGGTGTCTTCGTTTCGGCTGGTTGTACGGATGACATTGTTTTGCTCCTCTATCTTTCTACTACCGTAGAGCTGGTTTTTATGTGGCTTCGTTTCTAAAAACGGGGAACGACAAACGGTAGTTTGTCTATAAGCCACCTTAGAAGTCGGTCGTACCGGCAAGTAATTGGCGCAGCACGAAAGGAAGAATTCCTCCATGCTGGTAATAATCAATTTCAATTGGAGTATCAATGCGAAGGGTTACCGGTACTGACTCTTTTTTCCCATCCGCACGAGTGATCACAAGCGTGAGATCCTGTAGCGGAGACACTCCAGCTTCCAGGCCCAGCAAGTCGAACTGTTCGGTGCCGTTCAAGCTCAGTGATGCAGCGTTAACACCTTCTTTGAACTGACAGGGGAGAACTCCCATCCCCACCAGGTTACTGCGATGTATCCGCTCGAAACTCTGAGCCACTACGGCTTTGACGCCGAGCAATCGCGTTCCTTTAGCGGCCCAGTCACGAGAGCTGCCTGTTCCATACTCCTGTCCGGCAATAACTACGAGAGGCACGCCATCGCTTTGGTATCTTATTGCCGCGTCGTAGATGCTGAGCCGATCGCCGCTGGGATGATGCATGGTAACGCCGCCTTCAACGCTGGGGACCATCAGGTTCCTGATGCGTACATTGGCGAAAGTTCCCCGCACCATAATCTCGTGATTGCCACGCCGCGCACCGTAGCTGTTGAAGTCTTCAATCGCGACGCCTTTTTCCTGAAGGTATAGTCCCGCCGGCGACGACGCCTTGATCGCGCCAGCCGGACTTATGTGATCTGTCGTCACGGAGTCGCCGAAAATCGCGAGAGAGCGGGCCCCATGTACGTTTTGCCAGGTACCGACTTCGTTGCTGAAGTTTTCAAAGTACGGCGGCTCGCGAATGTAAGTGGATTCCGAATCCCAATTGTAAACATCGCCGGTCGTTGTCGGAATGTCGTTCCAAAGCGGGTTCTGATCGGCAAAGTTTCCGTAAAGCCTGCGATACGTTTCCGGCTCGAAGGCGGAACGCAAAAGACTGCTGATCTCTTGCATGCTGGGCCAAACGTCGCGCAGGTAAACTGGCTCACCATCCGTTCCTTTGCCGAGCGGGTCTTTGGTTAAGTCGACATCGACGCGGCCGGCGAGGGCAAATGCAACGACAAGCGGCGGGCTCATCAGGAAATTTGCCTTAATGCTTTGATGCACGCGCGCCTCGAAGTTGCGGTTTCCTGACAGCACGCTCGCAGCGATCAGGTCATGATCAACTACGACTTGTTCGACTGCCGGGTCGAGCGGGCCGGAGTTGCCGATGCAAGTCGTGCAGCCATAGCCGACGATGTTGAAGCCAAGTTTGTCGAGATAAGGCTGGAGTCCGGTACGCGCAAGGTAATCAGTCACAACTCGCGAACCAGGCGCCAAGGAATTTTTGACTGCCGCCCTCACCTGCAATCCACGCTCGACAGCTTTTTTGGCAAGCAAGCCGGCAGCCAGCATCACACTCGGATTCGAGGTGTTAGTGCAGGAAGTGATGGCGGCGATCAGGACGTCACCGTGGCCCAAATCAACATCCGCGTGCGGAAATTCTTCCGGGTGAATTTCAACGAGACGGTCCGGAGTCGGCCGATTGTTCACCATCTCGGTTTCAGTCCAGACGCTGGTATTGGTGGGCGTCACCACACCGCCGGCTGCAACCGGCACGGTTTCGGGACGCTGTTCGCCACCGCCGCCAATCGGCGCTTTGGCGATATCGATGGTGCCAATCCGGGTGAAGTACCTTGATGAGATCTCCTCGGCCGACTTTCCATAACCTCCATCGGCGGCGGGCTTCTGTAATAGTTCGGCGAATCGTTCCTTCAGATCCGGCAACTCAATCCGATCCTGGGGACGCTTCGGCCCAGCAACACTGGGACGAATGTCGCCGAGATCGAGTTCAAGCAGTGAACTGTAGTTGCACTCACCCTTGCGCGGAATTCCGAACATCCCCTGGGCGGTGAAATAGCTGCGCACCGCTGCTACGTGGGCGTCGTCTCGACCTGTCGCTTTTAGATAAATGCACGTTTCTTCGTCGATGGGGAAAAAGCCCATCGTCGCTCCGTACTCCGGCGCCATGTTCGCAATCGTCGCCCGATCGACGACGGAAAGACTCGTCGCACCTTCACCATGAAATTCGACAAATTTACCCACGACCTTGGCCTGTCTCAGCATCTCTGTGACTCGCAGTACCAGGTCAGTGGCAGTCACACCTTCATTTAGAGTACCGCTGAGGCAAACGCCGACAACGTCTGGAGTAAGAATGTAAACAGGCTGGCCGAGCATTGCCGCCTCTGCTTCAATGCCGCCAACTCCCCAACCAACGATTCCCAGGCCATTGATCATCGTCGTATGTGAGTCCGTGCCCACGAGCGTGTCAGGATAATAAACTGTGTATTTCTCCCAAACGCTTTTCGCGAGATATTCCAGATTCACCTGGTGACAAATGCCAATGCCCGGCGGGATCACATTAAACCCGTCGAATGCCTGAGTTCCCCACTTCAGGAATTGATAACGCGAGTTGTTGCGCTTGAACTCCATCAACATATTTTTCTCAAGCGCATCCGACGTGCTGGAAAAATCAACCTGAACCGAGTGGTCGATTACCAGATCAACCGGGACAAGCGGTTCGATGACTCCCGTGTTCTTACGTAAACGGGAGACTGCAGAGCGCATCGCCGCCAAGTCAACGAGGAGCGGAACACCAGTGAAGTCTTGCAACAGCACTCGCGCGACTACGAAGGGGATTTCTTCAGTGCGGGCAGCGTTTGGTTCCCAATTGGCAAGACCGCGGATGTCTTCTTCGGTGATTCTTTTGCCGTCGAAGTTTCGCAGCAACGACTCGAGAACGATGCGGATGCTGACCGGCAACTTCGAAACAGGGCCAACGTTCTCTTTTTCTAGTTGTGGAAGCGAATAAAACTGACCGGATAAACCGGGAGCGGGAGTGAATTGCTGAAGCGAATTAAAGGGACTGTTGGTCATGCTTAGCTTAGCGAAGCGGAGAAAAACGGAATGCGTCTCCTAGCGCATCTGAGACAATTTGTTCGGAAATGTCATTGTTTTGATGCAGTTAAGTTTAGTGGCGCAGTCAGCAATCGTCAAGGAGAGGGCTTTTGATTGCGGTGGCAATACAGATGCATCGGGAGAAACCGCTCTAGATTTGTTGGCCGCATTTTATCAACCCAAAGCGCCGGCGCTCCCGACGCGTCGGGACTCTGCCTACGCACTCAAAAGATTGCCCGTCTCTCCCACGCTTTGTTATAGTCGCGTCGAACCCCCCTTAACTGCGTTTTGAAAATTCGAGGCTTAGCCCTGAAGGCTGTGTCGCCTATTCCCGACGACCGATCAAGGAAGGTAACTATGACTAAAAAACCTGCGAAAGACTTCGAGTATCTGGCGAACGATCCCGACTATGTGCCCGATCCGGAGATTGAAGAGTTTATGGAGGGGGAAATTTCGCGAGCGCCAAAAGACCCCGAGCTTCTGGCGCAGCGGCTGCGAGACAACACCGCCGCATCGCCAAGTGATGCCGGCGGCGATCTGGATGCCTCGTGGGAAGACGTGAACAACAGTGGCTCAGAATCTGTGGCCGGACACAATCCGACTCCCGATCAATCAGATGTTGAAGAGAACGCACACGCCATCGGCGTGAGCTTCGAAGACAACGAAGAGTTGGAATTCATCGATAAGATTGAGCGGAGAGATCGCGATCGCTTTGAGCTGGACCAGCGTTCGAAGGCAAGCGAGGATACAATCTGAAGGACTATTGAGTCGTAGGAGAATATTTCGCGCGATCATGTAAAGTGATCCGCTTGATGGTTATCTTTTCAGCGGGCGTTTCGGTCTCAGGTGCGACTGGCGCCCGCATTATTATTTCCGCGTTCCCTAACCCCGCGATGATCCGGCCAAAGAGAGTGTAATCTTCATCGTAATCCGGCTCCCGTCTTAGCGTGATAAAGAACTGGCAATTTGCGGTGTTGCGGGCCATCGCTTCCGTTTGTCCAGACTCTCCAGCGGGACTGCCTTCCCTGCGGGCCGCTCCCACACTACCTCGTTCAAAGGGCAAGTCACTGAACTCCCCGGGTACATTCGGGTAAGGCGAATCCCCGTTGCCATCATTCTCCGGATCATTATCACGGGAAAGCGGATCGCCTCCTTGAATCAAAGCTGACTCTTCATTGATGCGATGGAACGTCGTACCGTCATAAAACCCCTCATGAACTAGTTTTTTGAACCGCTCGACCATCTGCGGCGCAACATTGGGGTAAAGCTCGATCACGATCTCGCCAAAGTCCTCCGTCTCAATCACAGCGACTTGTGCATCAGCAATCGGCCTGACGCCTGTCTTGACGTTAACGGTCTCATCGTCTGCCCCTGTGGAGTTTGACCCGTTACAAGCGGCGAGCGTCAGGGCGAAGACTACGACACCGATGATTGCGGTGAATTTGAAATTCATCTTAAAAGATTTTTCTGCTATCAATCAAAATTGTGACCGGGCCGTCGTTCACGAGCTCCACCTGCATCATGCGGCGAAAACTACCGGTAGCGACATCGGCAACCCTGTCTCAGACTCTCTGCACAAACTGTTCGTAAAGTGGTTCAGCGATTTCTGGCGACGCCGCGTCACTCCACGAAGGCCGCAAACCGCGTCGCACATCGCCATAGAGAGTAAACTGCGACACGACGAGGACGCCCCCGCCGGTTTCTGTAACCGACAAATTCATCTTGCCATCCGCGTCGTCGCAGATTCGCAGGGCCACAATCTTATCCGCTAGATAATCTGCGTCGCGAGGTGAATCTTCGAGAGCCACCCCTAACAAAACGACGAGACCATTTCCGATCTCGCCGACTGTTTCGGAATCTACACTTACCCTGGCGCGCGTCACGCGCTGCACGACGGCTCGCATGCAATCTAATTAAACTTCAACGACGCACGAAGTTATAGTTGATCATTCCCGTTACCTTCACGGGCTTGCCACTAAGTTTTGTGGAAGTGAATTCTGACGCGTAAGCAGCGCGCTCACTTGCTAGCCACAGTAACGGGTGTCCATTTATGGCACAAGCCCGCACAACTTTGCCTTGTTCGTTAATCGTCACCTGAACAACGACCGTTCCGGCCACACCGGCGGCGCGGGCCTGATCTGGATAGTCAGGCTTAGCTAACCTCAGCGCCCTGCCGTTGAGAACGCCCCCCCGAAAGTCGATTCCTTCAGGAGCATCGCTAACAATTTCGGGATTGAACTTAGTCTTACCTGGATACTGTACTCTATCAGCCTCATCGGGCTTATTCATCTTTCGCAGCAGACAGATAAAGCTGTGCCGAGCGTCATCTACAGTGATGTCCGCTTCAAGTTGAACCTTATCGTCAAAAGTGATTAGACGCCGATAGAAGGGTTCCGCCTCTTCCAAGGCACCCTGCGTTTGATAAATCTCGGCCAACCTGAAAAGCGTGCGCGCCACTTCTCCGCTCTGCGGTCCTAAAATCTTTTCCTTGATAGCGAGTACTCGTTTGTACTCCGCGGTCGACTGCTTTACATCTCCTCGTGCATAGTGCAACCAAGCCAAAACGTCCAGGGTCTTGGCCACTTGCAGCGTCTCAGAACTAAATCGTTTTTCATCTGCGGCGAGAAGACGCTTGTAGAATCCCTCAGCCTCCTTGTTGTTCTTCAGCGCAAGATAAATTGCGACTAAATTACCCAGGGACGCGATCACACGTTTGTCGTCCGGTGGTAGCGTTCTTTCCCGAATCTCCAGCGCCTGTTTCGCTGGAGTCAAAGCATCCTTGAACTTTTCAGCGTTAAACAGTTTGACCGCGGCGTTGCTCAGTTCGTTCGCTTTTGCCAGTTCCGCTGATTCCTGATTACTCGTTTGGAGGTGAGTAACATTCGTATTGATAGCAGCGGTACCCACACTTAGAACGACGATCAGCAACAGGCCTTTAATCAAAGCTAGATGTACGAACGTCATTCGTTTAACTCATTCAGATCACTTTTTCGGGGGTTTACTCGGTCTGATTTCCACGCGGCTCGGCAAACTGCGTTCATCGTGATGCAAGAGATCAATCACCACCTGAGCGATATCTTTCGGTTGCAGCTGCCAACTCTTTTCAGCACTTGGGGTATCGTCACCAAATTCTGTATTAACCGAACCGGGCATGATGTAACTCACTTTAATTCCGTCGTGCCGGACTTCCTGCATCAACGCCTCACTGAAACCGTTTAGTCCAAACTTGGAAGCATTGTAAGCCGCCATTTGCGGATGAGCATTCGTACCCGCAAGTGAAGAGATGTTGATGATGTAGCCTCCGCCTCGTTTCTTCATGAGGGGAATTGCTTCGTGACAGCAGTAAAAAACTCCGAACAGATTTGTTTCAAGCACCGCGCGGAAATCATCGGGAGACATATCTTCAACTTTCGCGAACTCTCCAATGCCGGCGTTGTTAACCAGAATATCCACACCGCCAAATTCGGATACGGTGCGCTCGAACATCGCCTGAACCTGAGAATGTTGTCGGACGTCGCAAACAATGCCGGTCGCACGTCCGTGTTTTAACCCGCGGAGAAGCTTGACGGTTTCATCGATTTCGCCGCGTTTGCGCGCGGTGACACAGACGTCAACTTCTGCCAGCACGAGTGCTTCAGCAATCGCGCGCCCGATGCCCTTGCTGCCGCCAGTAACAATCGCCGTTTTCCCAGATAGGTTCATTTTGTTTTGTATGGGCCGACCCCGGTGTTCGCCTTCTACGAGCTACTTTGTAGGGGCGGACCTCCGTGTCCGCCCCTTGGTCCTTTTCCGGGGGCAGGGGTGGGCACGGATGTCTTGACAATCAACACACTGAGGCCCACCCCTACAGGTCATCCTTTCAATGCTTCTCTCAATCGCTCGTTGACGATCTTCGGATCGGCTTTGCCTTTCGAACCTGTCATCACC
>JBPCMI010000152.1:0-6140 GCA_051002415.1 Pyrinomonadaceae bacterium | reverse complement strand
AATCGGATCAGTCCTTGTGCGTGATCTTTATCGCTACTGCCTGAAATAATAATGACAGGAGTATCGGGATACTTCTGGCGCACATGTCCCAGCAGTTCGAGCCCGCTGAGACCCGGCATTGAAATATCCGTCAACACCAGGTCGTAGGAATCTACTTCCAATCTCGCTAAAGCTTGCTCCGCAGTTTCCGCAGTTTGGCAAGCGTGCTCTTCCGACAGCAGTTCGTAGAGGGTGTCACGAATAGCTTCATCATCGTCGACCACAAGAATCAAAGACATACGGCTCCTCCGGCGTTATCTCGCTCAAGTTCTGGGTCAACGCTTAAGCACGACCGATTAAATTTTTCTCGCAGGTGAGGAAGTCTGGGTTGGACCGAATGATAGCACAACAAAAAAAGAAGGCCGGTAACTTTCGCTACCGGCCCTCTTACCTGGACGAATTGCTAATTTCCTTGTGGTCCAGACGCACGAATCGTTAGTTCGCTTCCTCGCATTAGGTCCAAATCATCACGACCCTGGACATACACTGAACCCGCGCCACCGCCGGCGCCAAGAATGGCTCCGATAGCGGCACCCTTTCCCCCTCCAGCTATGGCTCCGATAATGGCGCCAACCGCGGTGCCAATCGCCGTACGCTGAACCGTCTTGGTGGTCTGGTTGTTATCCTGGACCGCGCCTTCGTTGTCGACCTTCACTACTTCGCCATTCTGCAGGCGAACACTTTCCAAAATACCGGCGAAGCGGTAGGTGCGTCCGTCGCGCATGCGAATGTTGTCGAACGTAAGTGTTAACTCAGATCTGCCCGTCACTCGGCCGCCGCGTTGGAGATGGGTAACCCGTCCCTCAACGATGGCGCCTTCATAACGTGAAGGCTGTCTTACTGTGGCCGTGAAAGTCTGACCATCCCGCGCGTTTCTGGTTGAAAGGTCTTCATTCAATTCCGCAACCAGCGACTCGCCATTAGGAATGATGAACTCGCCAGTGGTCGTGGGAATTGATGTGTCGTAGCCGCCGCCTTGAATGTCAAAACGGGCAACATCCGCCGTCTTATCATAGGTGCTCTGCACTACGACGGGTTGAGGTAGACCATTAACATAAACACGACGAGTAACGCTTAACCGCCGGCCGTTGTCGATGGGATCAAAGGTGACGGTGAAGTCGGTCAGGCGATCGCCGTTGGAGCTCACGATTAGCTGGTCACCCGATAGCGTCGCGCGGGCACGAATGTTACGGCCGTCCCGAGTCTGCTCAACGCGCTCGCTGCCATCCGCGTCAAAAGAAATCTGCGGAGCTCGCGAGGAAGCAATTGTTACGCGCCGTCCCTGCACTTCGATGGCTATTTGATCAGGCGACTCAAGGCGCGCCGTCACCTCGTCACTGACTCTCTGTCGATCGCGGTAGGGCAGACTTCGCGTCGCACGACTCGCGGCTTCTCGCGGATCATCACTTCGCGAAGCGTCCAGACGATAGGTTCCGGTCAGAAGATTATCGCCGGTCGACGGGAATGGCGTCGTTCGTCGGCCCCCGCGAGCTACCGTTGGCCAAGTTACTCCATACGCCGTGGCCAACTGGTTCAATTGCAAACGTACGGCTGACCAGTCTTGCTGAACCCGGGCGTCAAGCCGACGGCGGTTAACGAACCGATCGATCAAGGCCGCGTGCTGCAAAACCTCTTGCGCATCCGCGGTGGTTGATTGGCGACTCTCGAACCTTTCTCGCAGGCGATCAACGGCAGCATCAAAGTCACGAACGAAGAGGTTGATATTGTCCTCCGCGTTAGTTCCGTCGAGCCGGCTCTGATCCAGCGCCGTGTCGAGAGTGTTCCTGAAAGTGGTTGCTCGGCTGTCTATACGATTAATTAAATTTCGGACCGACTGATAGGTTCCGCGATATACGCGCTGCTGCGGGTAGCCCTGCGGGTAGCCCTGCTGCGGGTAGCCCTGCTGCGCCATTGTGGGAATTCCCGAGAGTAGGACTCCCAGTGCGAAAATTATCGCAATAATTCTTTTAGAACTGCTCATGTAATTTTTCCTCCGAAGTAGCCATTGATTTGGAAGTGCCCCAGGATCGCTCTTGGCCGGGAGAGCAGCCGTAATTCTAGAGAAGTACTAGACAAGGATCGTGCCAACGAAATTCCGTACGACCTGGTCCAATCAAGTGTGCTGACTTAACGAGGCTTTCCTCCAATCCCGCGCAGAGAAACAACCAAAACAGTACATGTGTTAAACGAGTTGCATCACAAAGTTACGGTAGGAGCATTCTTTTTCGTGTCCGCATTTCACGGTTTTGCGACGGTAAGCGAAGTCACCGCAACTATTCGCTCGTGCTATTCTGCGGGCGGGGGACGAACGCATGAGCCTTGCCGAACCAAAAGCTGTGATCCACTTTGCTCAGGCCGACCTGTTTATAGGTATCACTCCATCTCACCACGCGCTCACCCTTGATACCGATCATGAGCGCGGCTCTGCGCCGACTCCGATGGAACTTTTATTGGTAGCCTTGGGAAGCTGCACGGCAGTGGACGTAATCAGCATTCTAAAAAAGAAACGAGAACAGGTGAGCGCTTACCGGGTCGAAGTACGCGGCGAGCGCCGGTCGGAGCACCCGCGGAGCTACTCTCGGTTGGAAGTACACCACGTAGTAACCGGCCGTGAGATCTCGGAAAAGGCCGTCTCTCAGGCAATCGAGCTCTCGGAAACTAAGTACTGCAGCGTCGCCGCAACTTTGCGGCCGACCGCGGAAATCGTTTCAACGTTTGAGATCATCGAAGCGTAGTTGGGGGGAAACACATGGTGAGATTTTCAAAAGTTTTTGCCGCGACGGTCTTAGTTGCCGGAAGTGTCCTGTCGCTGTCGCACGTGTTGGTGGGTCAGTCAGCAAAGGACGGCACACTAGCCACGGTCAGACGAACCGACACTCGTGACGGCAACAACAAGTTAATCCGGCTCTCTCCGGAGGAACATCTGCGCCGGGCCAAGGTTTACCTGTTAAATCGCGCGTTTGAAGAAGCGCGGGAACATTGGCACGCCCTGATCTCTTTCTACCCCAGCGATGCCGCGGTCGCGGAAGCTTTGTTAGGAATTGGCCGGTCCTACCAGCAATCGCGCCGCTATGCCGAAGCAGCGATGACCTACGATGAGCTATTCAGAAGATTCAGTTCCACGAAAGAAGGCCGCGAAGGACTAAACTTCAACGCCGCCGCATTAACACGCCTGGGTAAGCCGGGAGAAGCCGTGGAAAAGTACGCCGAGTACATTCGGCTTTTTCCGAATGGCGAGCGCATCGACACAGCCCATCTGAACATCATTGACACGTTGCGTGAAGCAGGTCGCCCGGACGAAGCAATCACTTGGGCCGAGCGAACCCGACAGCGATTCGCCGGAACTGTTACAGAAACGAATGCAGTTTTCGCCAGACTGCGGTTGGACGTCGCGGAAAGTGATTGGAAGCAGGCAGTGGCTACAGCCGATGAGTTAAGCCGATTAACATTTTCCAAAGGAGTTCTGACGAGTCGGGCCGAGGTCAATTATCTAAAGGCTTATAGTCTGGAGCGACTCGGAAACAGGCGCGGCGCGTTCAATACTTACGCCGCGGTTCCCGACTCTGCCGAGTCTTATTACGGCGGTCTGGCCCTCGAGCGGCTTGCCAATCTGAGCAGTGCGGAAACACAGGAACTCGTAAAAGAACGATCGGAACGCTTCCATTCCCAGGTGAGTGGGCTGGCTGATGACTATCCGGCTCCTTACCGGGCGGCGATCGTCAAAGCCGCCAAAGCAAGAAAGCTCGATCCGCGTTTCATCCTCGCCATCATCAAGCAGGAAAGCGTCTTCAAACCCCTCGCGAAATCTCCGGCCGGCGCTCGCGGTTTGTTGCAGCTGACCATCGACGCGGCTCAAAAGTATGCGGTGACGGCACGGCTAAACCAGTTGCGCGAAAGCGATCTCTATCGGCCCGAGACTTCAATTGTGCTTGGCAGTGAATACCTGGCCGAGTTGGTAAGAATGTTTCCCAACAATCTCGAGCCGGTCGCCGCCTCGTATAACGGCGGTGAAGACAACGTAGCGCGCTGGGTGAAGCGAGCGCGCCACAAGGATCCGGGAGTGTTTACCGCGGAGATAGGCTTTGATGAAACCAAAATGTATGTGCAAAAGGTAATGAGCAACTACCGGATCTATCGCGAGCTCTACACCGCGGATCTAGTTCCAAAATAGTCGAATTGCCATTTGCCGTTTGCCGATTGGCAATTCCCGACTGCCCATTGCCGTTCCAAGTCTCGGTGATTCCTATCGTCGCACCAAAACGCACTCAGTCCATCGCCACTCGAATTGGCAATCACCAATCGCCAATCGGCAATCGGCAATCGATTATGGCTCTGGGCTAAAGCGTCGATCCTCGAACCCAGTCGCACCTTCGCGTCTTCGCAGCGGATCAACTCGCGGATACTTCTGCGGCAAAATCCCCAAACGTACCAACGCTCCGTAATACTCGTAGCGAATGTTGACCTCGTTCACAGGTCGCGAATCGAGATCCATGTTGACGAACCTCACGTCGTTTCTAACCGATCGGCCAATGCCGGTTGCTGCGTACTCGTCATCACTTTGCATCGGCGCCTCGCGATGTTCTCTTCCCTGCGCTTGAGTTCCGGCTGACGCCGACGGCGCTTTAGACTTTTCCGAACGACGATCTTTACTACCGTCCTCCTCATAAATAGGACGTGGCGGCGTAATCGGAACCGGTATCGGTCTCCGCTCGCGGAAAAACACGGCTGAGATGGCCCCCAGGTTTGCCGGCTGTCCCAATTTGGCCGCATACGAATCGCGCTCTGTAGTGAAGTAGAAGTGGCGGGCGCGTTCAGAACTTATCTGCCAACCGGAAACATGAATCGAGCTGTACGGGGCGATCACCCACTTACTGGCATTCCACGCACTCGTCCGGCGTGCGTCAATCGAGTTAAGGCCGTCGACCGACAAAGCAACGGCTACACGAAACGGATAGGGGTTGCGGATTCTGATTTCGTATTCGGCCCCTTCATGCGCCTCGACATACCGTCTGCCTCGAGCTGCGTATTCGTAAAGCGGCTGCCCTCCGACCAGAATTGCAACATCAAACTCCCGCTCGGGGGCGATATTTCGTCCCTGAACTCCGCTTTCCAGAGGAGCGGCCGCGGCAACCGCGGTTTCTGTTCTCCCTCCCATCACAAGTACGCCACAAACAACGGCGGCTAATCCGCATGCGCTAAATATCGCAAAAATCTTTTTCATGGTTTGTCTCCCCACAAGAATTACACCCGTACCTGTAGGAGGAACGAGCGAGGGCAGCCAGGCTTGCGCCAGGAGGCAAGTTTTTCAAGGATGTTTCGGCGGTTGAGTAAAGACCCCTTGCCAGCTACAATACCCCGCCAGATTACCCCCGAAGTGGATTTCTTGCGGCAACCCAGCGACTGAAAAGCAGGATAGGATTAGGAGAGGCCGATGGAGTATGTACTGACCGCAACTAAGACCGAAGCCCGCGCGGGGTCTTATTACGACAAGATCGCCGGTCTTTATGAGTTAACTTTTAAACTAAATGGGTACGGCCGGTCGCTCGACGAATACTTTGCTAATCATCCATTACCAATTTCGCGAGGTGCGAAAATTTTGGACGCGGGTTGCGGCACCGGCCTGTTAACCTTAGCGCTCTTGCGTGCAATTCACTTCCCTGTAAAGATTACCGCGCTCGATTTGTCAGCCACCTCGATTGAGGCCGCAAGAAGGGCTGTGTGCGATAGCCCAGTGCGGACGCGAGACGCAAACTTTACTGAGGGAAATCTTTTATCGCTTCCCTTTGGTGACGAAACTTTTGACCTCGTGGTTACGAGCGGAGCCCTCGAATATGTGCCGCTTTCAGATGGTATGAACGAACTGGCCCGAGTGATCGGCCCCGGCGGTCACTTACTGCACATACCTTGCCGGCCATCGCCAGCCAGCACCCTCCTGGAAATTCTGTTTCGCTTTAAACACCATCCGCCGCGTGAAGTGATGCGACAGACCGAGCGTCACTTTCAAATGGTGCATCACTATCGTTTCCCACCGTTGCAAGTCATCGGATGGAGTAAAAGCGCAATACTCGCTCAGAGAACCTAAGGCCTCAACGCAACGGCAC
>JBPCMI010000151.1:0-12038 GCA_051002415.1 Pyrinomonadaceae bacterium | reverse complement strand
ACGGCGGGTGGCGCTATGGATGTTTTGCGCCGGTTTTCTTCAGTGGATTCTCTTAATCGTCATTGGCACGTTCATCCGTGGGCCTGGCTGGATTTGGTTCTGGCCGGGTCAAACGTGGGACCACAATGCCGTGGTCTACGATCGGAACCGAGACTTGCATGACATCGTTGCCGATCTGACAGGGTTCACGATGCTTTCGACTTCGTGGGTCCTGAAAGCGCTTTTCGGCGCGCTTGTTGTCGGATTGTTTTTCATAGCGGGCGCCCTTTTCTTCCATTGGCTGCTGACGCGTGGTGGTCTTGATCGTATCGACCGCTCGCTGCCATTTTGGCGCCGTATCTGGCTGTGGATGAGAACGCCGGATCGATTTGAACAAAAGCTACTTCAGCGCACGAGCTTGCTGCAGTACGCAACTTTCCAGTTCTTCGCAATCACGGTGTTGCTGGCGATGCCGGTGAAACTGATTCTGCGGCTAGTGTTTACCATCAAGTATGTCTGGGTGACGCCCTGGTTTAACGTCTAATGTTCGAGGTTTGGGGAAGTGGAGGAATGATCCTGAGTGGCTGACTCTCCTGAAGGTGCCGAGTCGTTAGTAAAAAAGGAAGCCGAGCTTCCCGCAAACGATCCGATCGTCAGCCGTTCGACGAGCGGGATCATGCTGCTCTGTGCTTTGCTCCTCATTATTTCGCTTGCCTGGGCTCTGTATGACGAAGCGCTTGGTCAGCGTCCCTGGAAAGGCATTCAAAAAGAGTTCGTCGGTCGCTATACCCGTTATCTGCAGAGCATCAAGTCCCAAGCCGGAAAGACTGAAGCTGAATTGAAGGAGAGCCCTGAATACCAGGCCCTCGACGCTGAGGCGAAAGCTGCCATCGATCAGGTAAGACCGGAAACCACGGAGATTGATCGCAACGTCGCGCAGATTCAAAAACAGCTCGATGCGGTAACTGAGCCCTTCCAGAATCAGCGCGGACGCCTCACCGTAATCAGCTACAACATTGAAGTCGCGAAAGGTAATGCTAAAGATAAGTATCGGAAAGAAGCGACGGATAAACGCGCGGAGGTTGTCGAAGTGAGTTTGCCCGCGCGGGATGGTTCAGGATCGGTCACGGTCCAGAAGATGAACTATGAGCAACTCGAGAAATTCTATAACGACTTGCGCGATGAAAAGGCCCAGCTTTTGGGGCGCAAGGCGGAGTTGCTTAAAGAGCCGACGGAAGTTGCCAAAAAGCGCGATGATTATTTGAAGCATCACTTGATCGGCTTGGGACCGACGCAGATCGATGGTCTGCTTCGCAAAATGGACTCGTTTGATTATTCGATCCTCGGTCATCAGATCAGCGTCAACTCAGCGAACATCGTGGATCGTTGCGAAGTTTGCCACGTCGGCATTCGCGAACCTCTCGAAATCAAAGCTGAAGATCTCGCCCCCGACGGGCCCGGCAAGAAGCCAGACAGTCTAGCGCGCGCCTTTATTAGTCATCCCAACAAGGAGCTGCTGCGCGTTCACAACCCTGATCGCTTTGGTTGTTCCGGCTGCCACTGGGGCAACGGTCGAGCGACGACGGGCGATGTGAAAGGGCACGGGCGGCACAAATATTGGCTCTGGCCGCTCTTTGAGAAAGAGAATATTGAAGCCGGCTGCCAACAGTGTCATTCCCGCGACCGCGTTACGCAGGGGGCCGAAACCCTAAACCTCGGTCGCGATCTCTTCGCGGAGCGTGGCTGCGTTGGTTGTCATCGTTACGAAGGCTTCGATCGCGAGACCGATGCGCTTTCGGCGGCGCGGCAAAATACTACGCAGCTGGAAGAGCAGATTCTTGCGAACGAGAAGCAGATTCGCGAGGAGACAGAGGCTGCGAACCAGGCTGCTGATGATACTGGGGCACAAAAACTCCTGGCCCATGCCGAATCGTTACGGGTAACGAATAGTTTGCTGGCGGCGCGGAAGGATCAGGTTGGCCTGCAGTCGAAGTATCTAATGCAGGATCAAAAGAAAATCGGACCCAATCTGAAGGATGTGAAGTTGAAACTTCGCAAGGAATGGATTCCGGTGTGGCTCAAAGATCCGCAAGCTTTCCGGCCCGGAACCAAGATGCCGACGTTCTGGCGATTCGGGATCGACAAAGACGGCGAGGACCAAATCAAAGCTATCTCGGCTTATCTGTGGCAGGAAAGTTTTGAAGGCAAAGCTCCCGACCAGGCGCGTGGCGATGCGACCAAAGGAAAGGAACTTTTTGAAACGCGGGGCTGTCTTGCCTGCCATTCCACTGGGGAGCCGGATAGCGCGGTCGGCGGACACTTTGCCGCTAACTTACAAAGGATCGGCGAGAAGGCAAACTACGAATACATCGTTCGCTGGATTCATAACCCGCGGGAACGCTGGGCGCCGTATTGTCCCAAAGAGAAACGCGATCTGACTCCAGCCGATTACGGTCAACACAATTTGCCTTACGTTTTTGATACTGAGCTTCATTCGCGTTGTCCAAACGACGGCACCGAATTGCAGGTGCAGAATATGACTGTCATGCCGAATTTCAGGCTGGCGGACAGCGACACACGCGACATCGCTACCTACCTTTTCTCACTTTCTGGGGCGGCGTCCTATCCCGATGCTTCATACATGGACGACGCGAATCTAAAAGTGAAGGGTCAGGCCCTCATCAAACAATACGGTTGCGCCGGCTGCCACGAGATCAAAGGATTCGAAGAGGAACAGCGGATCGGTAAAGAGCTGACGGTGGAAGGCGCGACTCCAATTGAGCGACTCGATTTCGCCCTCTTGACGCATGATGCGGAAAAGGGCCACGAGCCTGCGATGCCAACCAACGAAGGCGAGGCGAATCATGCGGCGCCTACTGAGGCGGGCGCTAAGCACGATGAAAAGCCCTGGTATAACCACAAAGGCTTCTTTGAACATAAGCTCGCCGATCCTTCAATCTATGATCGAGGAAAAGAAAAAGATCCCAAAGATCGCTTGCGGATGCCGAAGCCTTACCTGACGCCGGAATGGCGCAACGCCTTAACGACGCTATTACTGGGAAGTGTCGGAACCGAAGGCTCGAACGTGCCGCGGTCGTTGTTCTATGAACCCGAGGACCAGCGCCGTCAAGATGTGCAGAACGGTTGGTGGGTAATCAAGAAGTACAACTGCGTCGGCTGTCACCAGATTCAGGTGGGACAAAAATCGGTTTTGATGGATGTGCCCTACTATCAAACACCAGAAGGAAAAGATCTTTTGCCGCCGCGCTTAACCAGCGAGGGCGCCCGTGTGGATCCAAACTGGCTCCTTCGTTTCCTGCATGACCCGTCGCTAAGTGAAGCGAAAGGCACTACGGCGTTTGCGCAACCGCAACCACCGGCGCAACCGCAACCTCAGTCACAGCCACCAGCCCAAGCCAGCGCGAGTCCCGGCGCTACGCCGTTATCTCGCCCGGCCGCGACTGCCGGAAGTTTGAAAGCGCAGCCAGGTTTGAATCGCAATGGTGTGCGGCCTTATCTGAAGGCGCGCATGCCGACCTTCAACTTTTCACCTAACGAATTGCAAACTCTCGTTCGCTTCTTCATGGCGCTATCAGGTCAGCAGGAGCCTTACATTAAGGAGCCACTGCAACCGTTGACTGAGGAAGAGAAGCTGGTGGCGCGGCAGATGTTCACATCGGGAACGCCGTGTCTGAAGTGTCATATCACCGGGGATCCCGTGCACGATGAAAAAGCAATCGCGCCAGATTTCCTGTTAGCAGGAGAACGGTTGAAACCGGATTGGACCTTCCGCTGGCTGCTAGATCCGGCGCAGATAAGCCCGGGCACGGCGATGCCGAGCGGCCTGTTTAGGAGGGAGGGGGAACGTTGGGTGATCAACCTTCCCAATCCGCCTGCGAGCGCTAACGCTTATCATCAAGATCATGCGCAGCTACTCGTTCGTTATATGCTGCTGCTGACTCCCGACGAGCAGCGGCGATTGTTGGCTACGTCCCCTGTACAACCCCCAGCGGCAACAGCTTCGCAAGCGCAGGGTGCAGTGCGGCGCAAGCGTAACGACGGTTTAGCTTCGCGACGCAAAGCCAGACGTGCGACAGTCGCGCGAACTACGCCGCGGGGGAACAATTCAGTCCAGGATTTTGACTTGCAATAGCACGGGTCTGCTGATCAGCGAGCACCGTGTTACAGTTACAGAAAATTTATTTCGATTTGGAGGACTAAATATGTCAACGAAGCAGTTGAAGGTTGGAATTATTCTGACCATCGTGCTCTCTCTACTTGCGATCGGATCATCTTGTTCGAAGGCGCCAACAAACGATTCGCTGACGACGAACGAGGCCGCTTCCACCGGTGTTGCCTATACGGCTGGCGATGGCAGTGTGACCGGAGTTATTTCTTATAACGGCGCGGCGCCGGCGCCGAAGAAAATCGACTCGTCTGCCGATCCCGCTTGCGGACAAGCGAATCCCAACTTGTCTACCGAAGATACTGTCGTCAAGGACGGCAAACTCGCGAATGTCTTTGTGTACGTCAAAGACGGCACCACGGCCGATGGCAAGAAGATCGCAGACTTCACTTTTGCGACACCGACAACCGCAGTCGCGCTGGATCAGAAGGGATGCCATTACGTGCCGCACGTAATGGGTCTTCAAACCAATCAGAAGCTGTCCATCACTAATAGCGATCCGACGCAGCACAACATTCACCCAACGCCAAAGAGCAATCCCGAATGGAACCAGACGCAGCCGAACGGCGCGGCCCCAATCGAGAAGACCTTTGCCCGTTCTGAGGTTCTGATCCCGGTGAAATGTAATCAGCATCCCTGGATGAAATCTTACATCGGCGTGTTGAAGCACCCATTCTTCGCGGTGAGCGCAGAGGACGGAGCCTTTACTATCAAGGGTCTCCAGCCCGGAACTTATACGGTCGCGGCGTGGCATGAGAAGGGCGGCGCGAATGGAACTGAGAAGACGATGCAAGTGACAGTTCCAGCAGGCGGTGCCGGCAAAGCTGATTTTGCTTTTGGAGAGGCAGCGGCGGCTTCCACCAAGCCCGGCTTGGAAGTGATGCCCGCGCTTGAAGTGCCGCTTATCGGTAAGCACCAGTAACGAGATTTGCGATTGACGATTGCCGATTGCCGATTAGCGCGAAGCAGTCGGTGTTTGGTAATCGCCAATCGGCAATCGGCAATCGGCAATCGGCAATGAGAACACTTGGCAATCGGCAATCGGCAATCGGCAATGAGATCAGTGGGCAATCGTCAATGTCCCTGGCTCTTCATCGTTTTGCGCTACTCGTTGCCGCAGCGACGTTCTGTCTGATTGTGGCCGGGGCATTGGTAACGAGTCATGACGCCGGTTTAGCTACGGCAGACTGGCCGCTTACGGAAGGCCAATTCCTTCCGAAGGCCGAGTCTCTCGGAATCACGACCGGCGTCAACATGGTCGGCAATCTGTTTTGGGAGCATGGCAACCGGATGGTGGCCACAACTGTGGGAATGCTTACAATCGGACTTTGTCTGCTGCTTTATAAGACATCGATCGTCAATTCCATCAAGCGGCTCCTGAATCGGCTTTTTGGAACACGTTATGACACAGCCGCTCGAGCGGATGAGCCTCCGCTGTGGTTGAAGCGCCTGGGACTGATTGCCCTTGGCGTTGTAATTGCGCAGGGGTTGCTCGGTGGCCTGACCGTAAAACTGATGCTGCGGTGGGGAATCTCAGAAGCTCACGCCACTCTCGCGCAACTGTTCTTTTGCACTACGGTCAGTCTTGCGGTCTTTACTTCTCGAAGTTGGATTGCGGCAAAGCCGACCCTCGAAGAGAAGGGAACGCCCGCACGTTACTTTTGCGTCGCTGCTTTGGTAACGATCTTTTTGCAATTGATACTGGGCGCGACACTGCGGCACTCGGCCACTTGGGACCAGCCACTACCGACCGAGTTGGTCCTGGGTCACATCGGTGGCGCAATTGCGGTGATCATTATTCTCACTATCGCTTCGTCGACGGTTCTGCGGCGGTTTCCCGAAGAGAAATTTCTGACGCGACCGGCGACAACCGCCCTGGCACTGCTTGGATTACAAGTCATGCTAGGAGTTGCGGCTTATCTGACGCGCTTGCAGTCGCCTAACGACCCGCAGCCATTAACCCCGATGGTGGGAATCACGGTGGCACACGTTGCCTGTGGGGCCCTGGTATTCGCCACGACAATTGTTCTAACGCTCAGGGTTTTTCGAGTAGTGCGGTCAACAGCTCCAGCATTCGAGCTTGCAAGATCTACAGCAACATCCCGATAGGAGCTGCGCAATCCGGTAACTAACCGGCGCACTGCTCAGCGACACTTTTATGAAAGAGTTGGCAGTGGAACTAAATACAGCGACGATTGTTGACCTGGAGGCGCCAATCATTACGCCTCGGGAGCGAGTCGCCGCTTTCATCGAACTAACTAAGCCGCGGATCACGTTCCTGATTGTTTTAACAGCCGCCGCCGGTTTCTATCTGGGCTCACGCGGTGGCGTGAACTACGCTTTGTTTCTGAGCGCGATGTTTGGCATCACTCTCCTTTCATCGGGCGTCGCCACTATCAATCAGTATCTCGAGCGCGACCTCGACGGTTTGATGCGCCGCACTGCGGATCGGCCGCTGCCTTCGGGTAAGTTGTTGCCCTGGGAAGCCCTCGCGTTTGGCACTTCGCTTATTGTGGCGGCGGAAGTTTATTTAGGTGTGATGGTGAATTTGCTGACGGCCACGTTAGGACTCACTGTTGTCGCCGGCTATCTCTTTGCCTATACGCCGCTCAAGACAAAGACCTCGCTCTCGACGATGGTGGGGGCATTTCCCGGAGCGATCCCGCCCTTGATTGGCTGGACGGCGGCAAGTGGGCAAGTCAGTCTCGAAGCCTGGGTGCTTTTCGCAATTCTTTTCCTTTGGCAGTTTCCTCATTTCCTGGCGATTGCCTGGATGTATCGTGAGGACTACGCGCGCGCGGGTATCTTGATGTTGCCTGTGATTGAGCCGGAGGGCCGCGTCACCAGTCAACAGATCGTCATTTACACTCTGATGCTGTTGCCGGTGAGTCTCCTTCCATACGTGCTGGGGATTTCTGGAAAGGTCTTTCTTTTCGGCGCGATTGTGTTGGGACTGCTGTTTCTCTACAGCAGCATAAGGGCGGCGATTTCGCTCTCGCGACAGGAAGCCAGAAAGCTGTTGCTGGCGTCGGTAATCTATCTGCCGCTCTTGTTTATTTTGATGGTTTTGAATCGGTCGTAAATCGTGAATCGTGATTAGTGAATCGTAAATCGTAAATCGTAATTAATTGTGATGCTTCGTGATACGCACGAGCTGTGAGACTAGACTTACCTCATAATTTGGAATCAAGACTCAGCAATTATTTGTCAACGATTAACGAATTCATGATTCACGATTTACGATTCACGATTTACGGTTTACGAATCACGATTTACGGTTTACGAATTCACGAGATTTACGATTCACGAGAGGAGTAACCGATGGGACGAGTTCTTGCGGTTATTATCTGGCTGCTTACGCTGGGATCCGTATCGCTGTTCTTCGTGAAGAAGTGGTGGTTCCCGACCGCCATCTCGGAGCACGCACCGGCTCTTGATCGCCAATTCCTGCTAACGATCATTGTCGTGGGGCTGGCTTTCACGGCGGCACAAGTTGGTCTCGGTTACATGGTCTGGAAGTATCGCGACACTGGTAACCGCGAACGCGCAACTTACACCCACGGCAGCAGCAAGCTGGAGGTTATCTGGACCACGGTCACGGCTGTCATCTTCATCGGCCTCGCGGTCATGGGACAGAGCGTCTGGGCTTCACTGCGCTTCAATGAAGCGCCGGCTGGTGCGTTTCCGGTCGAAGTTGTCGCCCAGCAGTTTCAGTGGAATTTCCATTACGCCGGTACGGACGGCGTCTTCGGCCGTACCGATCCGAAACTAATCGACGACTCGGCACTGAATTTCATCGGCCTTGATGAGGCCGATCCAAATATGAAAGACGATTCGGTCCACAGCGTGCTCGCAGTTCCTGTGAACCGGCCGGTCGAATTGGCCCTTCGATCCAAGGACGTGATTCACAACTTCTGGGTTCCGGAGCTGCGGTTTAAACAGGACCTGGTTCCCGGAATGGTGATCAAGGTGCACTTCACAGCAAACAGGGTCGGGAAGTATGAACTTGCCTGCGCCGAACTTTGCGGTCAGCTCCACTTCAAGATGAAGAGCTATCTGCTGGTGCTTCCGGCGGAAGAACATCAGGCCCTGGTCGCTTTGCCCCAGGAGGCTTTTCAAACCAGGGTGACTGAGTTGTTAGCAAAGTATCAGTTGCCGGCTTACCAGTAATTGCTCTTACTCTTTCGTCAGGTTGTCAGGCCTAATCACGAGGAGACAAAAGATGTCAGGTGAAACTCACGCAGAAGTACACCGGCACCCAGCGCCAACCAGCTTCATACGCAAGTACATCTTCAGCGTTGACCACAAGGTCATTGGCATCCAGTACATCCTGCTGGCCCTTGCAGCGGTGCTGGTAGGCATGACGATGTCAGTCTTGATGCGCATGAACCTTTCCTGGCCGGGAACTAATTGGCCGATCCTGGGAACGCTGTTTCCGGGCGGCGCGCCCGGCGGCATGATGACGCCCGAGTTCTATCTCTCGCTCGTGACGATGCACGGCACGATCATGGTCTTCTTCGTGCTGACTACTGCGCCCCAAGGCGGCTTCGGGAACTACTTTTTGCCGATTCAGATTGGCGCCGAAGATATGGCGTTTCCTTATCTGAACATGTTGTCGTTCTGGGTGACCCTTGTCGGCTTCATCGTGATCCTCTCGGCGATCTTTTTCTCGGGTGCAGAGTCGACAGTGGGACCGATTGGCGGCTGGACGGGATACGCTCCCCTCAGTGCCCTGGGACAAATCGCGGGCCCGGGGCAGGGCATGGGCATGAACCTTTGGATCATCAGCATCGCCATCTTCTGCGTTGGCTCGCTGCTCGGTGCTCTCAACTTTATTACGACGTTACTCAACATGCGCACGCGCGGCATGTCACTGATGCGGATGCCGCTCACTTGTTGGGCCTGGTTCACGACCGCTGTGCTCGCGCTGCTTTCATTTCCCGTCCTCCTCGGCGGCGGCATCCTCTTGCTGCTTGATCGCCTTGCTGGAACCAGCTTTTTTATTCCCGGCGGGCTCTATATCAGTGGTTTGCTTTCAGGAGCTGATGCACGCTTTCCGATTCATACGGGTGGTTCACCAATCCTCTGGCAACACCTTTTCTGGTTCTTTGGTCACCCCGAGGTTTACATCGCCATTCTGCCGGGCATGGGCGCGACTTCGCATATCCTCGCTACCTTTGCGCGCAAGCCTGTGTTTGGTTATCGCGCAATGGTCTTCGCCATCTTTGCGATCGGCCTGTTGGGCTTTTTCGTTTGGGGCCACCACATGTTCATCAGCGGCATGAGCCCCTATTCCGCGATGACCTTCTCAATTCTGACGCTCTCGATTGGGGTGCCGTCTGCGGTCAAGACTTTCAACTGGCTGGGCACACTTTGGGGCGGGCGCATTCGTTTCACGACCGCGATGCTGTTTGCCATCGGTTTTGTTTCACTCTTTGTCGCGGGCGGCATCACGGGCCTAGTGCTGGGGCAGACCTCGCTCGACTTGCCGATGCACGACACCTACTTCGTCACCGCGCACTTCCACCTCGTGATGGGGGTCGCGTCGATCTTTGGCATGTTTGCGGCTACTTATTTTTGGTTCCCGAAAATGTTTGGCCGGATGATGAACGAGAAGCTCGGCAAGATTCATTTCTGGATCACTTTCGTCGGCGTCTACTGCATCTTTGTACCGATGCATACGATGGGAATCGCCGGGATGCCACGCCGCTTTGCGCAGTTCACGGAGTATGAATATCTCAAGTCGCTGCATCCGCTGGTTGTTTTTGTTTCAATTGCCGCGATCGCCACAGTGCTGACTCAGATACTTTTCTATTTCAATCTCTTCTGGAGCATGTTTAAGGGCGCCAAGGCCACAGCTAATCCGTGGGATGCAACCACGCTCGAGTGGAACACTACTTCACCGCCGCCCCATGACAACTTTGCCGGGGTGCTTCCCGTGGTTCATCGCGGTCCTTATGAGTTTGCGGTACCGGGCGCTCCGAACGATTTCCTGATGCAAACAGATCCAGAACCGGCGGAGGTGCCGGCAGGAGATGGGAGCGGTAATGGCCACAATGGTCACAAGCACTAAACAACTACCGCGCCGGAAATCCGGAAGCGGCCCAAAGTCGCCCGGATCCAACGGGCGATCAGGGAAGGGCAACGGCCATGAAGGACCGTTCCCGAGTTACGACTCGACTGCGAATCGTTATCGAGTCGGGATGTGGGTCGGGCTGGCTTCGATCCTGATGTTGTTTACGGCGTTAACCAGCGCCTACATCGTGCGGGCCGCCTCGTCAAACGACTGGAAAGCTTTGCCGATGCCCGGCATCTTGTTGCTGAGCACTTTCGTGATCTTGCTTAGCAGCGCAACGCTCGAATTCGCCAAGCGCAAATTGAAGGCTTCATTGGAAGGTGGGTACCGGACTTGGCTCTTGATCACTACGGCTCTCGGTCTCGGATTTTTGGTTTCGCAGTTGCTGGCCTGGCGGCAATTGGTGGGGCAAGGCGTTTACGTAGCTAGTCATCCGCACAGCTCATTCTTCTATCTTTTAACTGCAACGCACGGAGTGCACTTGTTGGGAGGTTTGCTGGCGCTCGTTTATTTGATTGTTCGCACCAGCAGGCCGCTCGATGAGCGCTTTCAGGCAAAGCGGCTCGCGGCGGCCGGCGCTGTCGGCATCTACTGGCACTTCATGGATATCTTGTGGATCTACCTGTTTCTGCTTTTGTTTTTTTGGCGATGACTTTCGAATCTATGGGCGCTCACCGGGAGACGTCCTACTTAACGGAGGTGACAGGTGAGTACTGAGGCACGCGCACAACATTTTCCCGCAGCAGATTGGGACGGAGGTGTGCTCCCGTATCGCGTTGGTCATCGCAAACTGGGAATGTGGTTGTTTATTGTTTCCGACTCGCTCCCGTTTTCGGCGTTGCTGATTGGTTACAGTTATCTGCGCGCCTCGAACGTCTGGCCGACACCCTTTCCATTTTATCCCAGCATCGTCTTTTCCTCGGTGATGACCTTTTGTCTACTCTCCTCGAGCTTGACGATGGTCTTCGGCGTCTCCGCATCCAGCCGCGGTGAGAAAGACAAGGCCCGCAAGTGGATTTTCGCGACAATCTTCTTTGGCGTCGCGTTTATCGTCCTTCACTTGATTGAGTGGCAACACTTGATTCATGAAGGACTACAACCTTTTAGTTTACCGGCCCACTGGGTCTCCACTTTTACTGCTCCTGACGGAACGCTCCCGTCGCCGCTCTTTGGCGCGACCTTCTTCGCGATTACCGGCCTGCACATGTTTCACGTCGCCACTGGCGCCATTTACCTGACGGTGGTAGCGGCCCGCGTCAAGAAGTTGAAACACGAAGACGTGGAAATCAGCGGACTCTACTGGCACTTCGTAGACCTTGTCTGGATGTTTGTGTTCCCGCTGATCTACATCATGTCAGTCGACGTCGGCGGACATCTGGCCAAATAGTCCAACTGAGGAGAAACAATCATGAGCGCACATGAAGAACACTTCGCCGGCAGTAATAAATTGTTTACCTCAATTTGGGTTTGGCTCTTGATCCTGACGCTGATCGAGATTTTTCTGGCTTACAAGCCCATGCCCATTCACTTCATGCTGGTAGTTTTGCTCGGGCTGTCGTTAATCAAGGCAGCGCTCATCATTGCCTACTGTATGCACCTGAAATTTGAGCGGCTCAGTCTGATTCTGACAATCATTCCGATGCTGGTGGTCTGCATCTGTTTACTGTTTGTATTCTTTCCGGATAGTTTTCGCTCGTCAGACCTGCGCTATAAATTCAAAGAGACGGTACCCGCGCCTACGGCTGAAGATCATTGATGAACTTAAGGGTGGTAACCAGGTTAGCAATTGCATTAGTG
>JBPCMI010000150.1:0-6401 GCA_051002415.1 Pyrinomonadaceae bacterium | reverse complement strand
GAACCACACTACCTTATGACCGCGGATGATGAGATCGGGAAGCAACATGTGAAAGAAAGAGGCTTGGACGAAACTCTCGGGGCGCTTCACGCCGAACGTTTTCAATCACTCCGAGGGTCATGCTCTCGCTTGAATGCCATTCCAATTCTGGCGGGGGCAAGCCCACCTTCCGGACTGAGCATTACTTCCGGACTGAGCATTACTTCTGGACTCAGCACTACTTCCCTTGGTCTCTCACTCGCGACCAATCAGGTAAACGTAGGCGGTGGCGGCGGGCCGGGAATGATCGGGCCTTCGCCTTTTATGCCGAACACCTGTTCGTAGGCCATGGACGTGGCGGCAAAGGTAACCGGAAACACCAGGAACATTCCTACGTAGCAAAGCAGCACACCAAGAAATCCCAGTAATCCGGTGAGCATCAGCAACCCGAGGAGCGGCCAGAAGTTCGCCAGCGCCGCTTTGGCACTCGTGCGCACTGCATCAAGTCCACTCAGTCGCCGATCAACGATCAGCGGATAAGTAAAAGTGAACAGCACCGAAACTAAGATGATCCAAAGCATCACGACGATAAAAAGGACGAAGAACATCCCGAAGAATCCCAGCAAGGCGCCGGAATCCGGCTCGCCGCTGCTACGCGGCATTACGAAGAGCAGCATGCCGTAGAACAGGATATAGAAGGGAACAATGACTATGATGATGGGGATTACATGAATCAAAGTCGCGATGATGCTTTCGCCGATATAGTCGAAGCCTTTAAACAACGTTCCAAACTCCACCTTCGTCCCACGATGTTTTTGAAAAATCGCGACGTACAGACCACACAGCATCGGTCCCATCAAGATTCCAAACGGCACCGCACTGCCAATCAGAATCGCCACGAAACACATGCCGACAAAAAGCCAGTACTGATCTCTGATCAGGTCGTAGCCTGCCCTGAGACAGACCATTGGTTGCACCGCGCCGCGTGTGAACGTTGGAGTTGGGGAAATGTTCTGCATCGTTGCTTCCTTCTAGTTTGGAGTTGTTGTTTCAGCAGCGCGCGTTTGTCGCAGCCAACCAGTTGTCGGAATCAGCCACTGAAGCTGGCCTTTGATCGATTCAGCGTAAATCAGGGCGCCCATTTGATTGGGATGACCGAGAGAGGCATAGCGGCAAGCGAGGTAATGGTTCTCTCGACTCTGCTTTTCAGCTTTGGTTTCCTTCAACCCCTTCGACTTCTTATAAGTTTCCTTGCAGCTGGCAATTCTTTGCTTTCGCATCACGTCATTTGGTTTGTAAGCGCTGGTTCCGAAGGTGAGGATCACGAGTAACTTACGAAACCCCGAAAGATTTGTTGAAGCAAAAACAAAGGTCCAAAGCAGCGTGTCTTTAGCCGAGAACGCGTGTTCAGGCCAAAACTGTATGTCAGCAAAGAGAATTTTCTGTTTTGAACCTCGAGCCTGCAGCTCCTCATTCACTTGTTTGATTGCTTCGCGCAGACTACGAGTCGAGACCGTGTAAAACTCTTCCGAATTATTAATCAAGCGCTCGCGTCTCTGCTTGTCGTTCAGTCGCTCGCCACTCGTGGGCGGGCCGGCGAGCTGCTTCACCAGCAGTCGAATAAAAGCATTGTCTTCCGTCTCAGTCGAAACGATTCGGTAGTATCCCGGCACGATTACGTGAGCGTTCGGGAAGGCTGCGGTAGTCCGCCGCAGCAAACGAGCCATCGCCGCCCCACAACTATAAGCGGCGCGCTCACGGATCAGGTTGCGGGCCACCGAAGCATTCAAAAGGTTGCGCACATCCACATCGTTGATGCAACCGTTAAGCAGAATCAGATCGATTTTTGTCACATCGCCATATGAGGTAACGGCCTCGTCCAGCTCTTCATTGATCGAAGGCAGCGGCAGATTTACTTCGCCGCTCGGTGAGCTGTAACTCTGAGTAGGTCCCGGCGATCGTTCTATGATTGCACCCGAGTGCGCCTTTACCACAACGTCTACGATTCTGCCGGTTGTGCCTTGCAGCCAACACTTAACGCGAAACCACGATTTCTGCGGCTCCTGCAGACCTTGTCCCCAAAGAATCGAATCACCGAGCACCAACATGTTCAGGCGATTTTCCGGTCCAGTGTCGGGTGCGGTAGGACACTGTGCTCGAGCTCCAACCGCGCTGGTCGCGATCACGAGAAGCAGGACTGCTGAGGAAAGGAGGAAGCGTTGCAGGGGCGGCGGGCTCATTCAGTATCTCAAGCGCCTTCTGTTGACATTAAACCTGGGACTCAGGAAACAGGCGAGTTCATCATATCAAGCTGGAGAAGAAATGCGGGAAAGAAAATCCGTAAACAGATTGAGGCTGACCTGCAAGCGGTAATTCTTTGTCGAGCGAATATCATCGATCGGGACGATCTCCTGAGCGAGAGCTTGCCTAGCATTAGCGATAGTGTTTGCGTCGAGTGCTTGACCGCGCAACGCCGTCTCGGTCTGTACGCAGCGAAGCGGCACAGGCGCCACACTGCCAAAAACGATTCGCACTTCGGCCACGGTAGAGTTATCCATTGAGGCGATTCCGGCGAAACAGATCTTGGAAATCGCCTGGGCTTTGCGGGTTCCAACTTTGCGATAGTGCTGCTGTTGATTGCTTGTTTGGCGCGGTAAGCGGATTCGCGTCAATAATTCGTCGGGTTGCAGCAACATCTGCTTATAACCAGTGTGGAAGCCGTGATAAGGAAGCCAACGTTTGCCTGCGCTGGAGGACAACTCCAGTTCTGCATCGTAAGCAAGTAAGGCTGGTGGTGAATCTGCTGCTGGTGAAGCATTGACGATATTGCCGCCAATGGTTCCGCGATTTTGAATTGCGAGTCCGCCGGTCTCGCTCGCCGCCTGACAAAGCATCGCAAACTCGGATCGCAAAACCGGGTCCGCCTGAATCTGGGTGTAGGTGGTGAGTGCGCCCAGGGTAACGTGAGTCTCGTTCACTCCGATTCCTCGAAGCTCATTCAGGTCCCAAATGTTTAGATAATTTTTGTGCTCAAGCTTTCCTGCTTCCAGCAACACCATGAGGTCGGTACCACCGGCGAATGGTTTCCAAACTCCGGGCTCGCTGGCGAGTAAGTCTAGAGTCGCGGACAAATCAGGCGGCGAGACAACGCGGTAGTTGGGAATATTCGCTCTCATCTACCTTTAGCTTGAGGTTTGAGGCCGTTGGAAGGACTAAGAGTACCTGCGCGATCCGTCTTATGAGTTTTTGGGACTTCTTTGATCCTGGCTTTCTGTAAGGCAACACCTAGCCGTCTAAGTTGCGATACCCGTTTCAATCTGGTCGTGACGGCTTTCGCGGACATATCAGTTTTCTGCATCGCCACCTCCTTCGGCTAACGCTTCTATGTCATCTATATCCTGACCGCTCATTCTAAGCTGTTTCATCGCAATCAATCCTGCCCGGGATACAACCGTGAATGTGCCCCCCTCCCATTCTGATATGACTCGTGATGCCCACACACTCTGGAGTTGGGGAGTCACTAACAAGAAATCCAAAGAGAGCAAATCTCCTGAGGCAGCATCAATTTTTGAAACGCGGCGTATTTCAACTGCACCATAAGCGAAACTGAGGTCCTTACCCCGAATGTTATATCCGAGCTCGCTGGCAAGCGGAATCACTCGTTCCAGGAATTCAGGTGGAATTAGAATATCGATATCGATTGTCATTCGCGGACGTTTATGAACCGCCATAGCCATGCCGCCGCAGAGTGCGTAATCAACCTTTTGCTCGTCGAAGACCTCAATTAGCCGGCGAAACTCATCGTAGATATCAAGCATCGGAGATCATCCCTGCTTCTGACACGCTCGCACTACCGATTCAAAAATTTTCATGTAGCCGGTGCAGCGGCAAAGATTGCCGGCGAGTCCCGTGCGGATTTCCTGCTCACTCGGCTTAGGGTTGCGTGCCAGTAGATCAACCGCAGCCAGCACCATTCCTGGTGTGCAGATGCCGCACTGCGCGCCGCCAAATTCCACAAACGCCTGCTGCACTGCGTCCAGCTCGCTGCCACTAGCAACACTCTCGATTGTTTTTATCGTGGCGCCTGCCGCTTGCACCGCCGGCACGAGACAACTATTAACTAGCTCGCCGTTTAAGAAAACTGAACACGCACCGCACTCTCCCTCGCCACATCCCTCCTTCGTCCCGGTCAGATGAAGTTGTTCTCGCAGCACATCTAGCAAGCGCGAGAGTGGATAAATCTCTAGCGTCTGCGCCTCGCCGTTAACGGTGCATGATATGTTGAGAGTGTTCCTGGGCGTATCCATTAGCCGCACTTTCAAAACGTATTCAACGTAACCCTTCCATTATTGCTTCCGGCATCAAGGGCACGTGAGTGAAGCTAACTCCCGTCGCATTTTCGATCGCGCTCAGGATCGCCGGCGCCGCACCATCCATCGGTAGCTCACCGATGCCCTTGGCCCCTGAAGGACCATACGCGTACGGGTTCTCTTCAAAGTAAACTCGAATGGGGGGAATGTCCGCAGCGGTAGGAATGATGTAGTTAGTCATCTGGTTATTTATCATGCGCCCATTTTCCCAGACGACGTTTTCAAAAAGCGTGAAACCAATGGCTTGTCCAACGCCTCCCTCAATCTGACCCGCAGCCAGCACCGGATTTATAACTCGACCGACTTCCTGCAGCGCCACGAAGTCCTGCACGTGCGCTTCGTAAGTGAGCAAGTCGACACTTACCTCGGCGACGTAGACTGCCCAGGCGTAAGTGCCGTAAGCGTCGCCCTGATATTTCTCATCATCCCAATTCACATTCGGGGGCGGCTGATACTTGCTCAGCGATTTCAGCCCACCAAATTGCTTCACGTACGCACGACACGCTTCCTGAAACTCCGCCGAGGAATATTGGTCGTTAAGTAGTCCACTACCAAATAGAGTTTGTTTTAAACCTAACACTGCCGACTCCACGAGCTTGCCCACGATCATGCAGGTGCGCGACGCCACGGTAGGTCCGCTGTTGGGGACGAGACTCGTATCAGGTTGGGCGACATCGATCAGATCCGCGTCGACGCCGAGCGCATCAGCGGCGATTTGCGAAAAGATCGTGTTGGTTCCCTGACCAATCTCGGTGCTGGCCGCCAGAATTCGTACGCGTCCATCCACAGTAGCTTCCGCGCCGACGACAGACTGCAGGTAGACTTCTCCAGAACCCGTGAACCCGGCGCCGTGCATAAACGAAGCGAAGCCAACCCCTCGTTTGACGCCGCTGGCGGGATTCTCCCGGGCAAATTTTTCGCGCTTTGCATGGTAGTCACTGAATTTAAGTGCTTCATCGAGCAGTTTCCCCATCTCGACTTTCTCGCGAATCACCTGGCTGGTAGCAGTCGTCTCTCCTTCTTTTACAAAGTTGCGCCGGCGAAATTCTTCCGGCGAGAGCCCCACCACATGGGCGACCTTATCCAGGTGACGCTCCAGCGCAAAAATACTTTGCGGCGCCCCGAATCCCCGGAACGCGCCGTGCGGCGGCGTATTCGTTGCGACCGCACTGCTGCGAATGCGCACATTCGGACAACTGTAAGGGCCGGCGGCGTGAATCGTGCCGCGCGAGAGGACGACTGGCGAGAGGGTGCAATACGCGCCCCCGTCAATTAGAAACTCAATCTCCAACGCGCTTAGTTTGCCGTCGTTGGTAACGGCAGTGCGATGACGTGTTCGAGATGGATGGCGCTTGGTGGTTGCGACCATGTCTTCGGCCCGGTCATAGATAATTTTGACGGGCTTGCCGGTTTTCCAGGCGAGCAGAGCCGCGTGCCCGGCGATCAGCGAAGGATATTCTTCCTTGCCGCCGAATCCGCCGCCGGTTTCAGTTTGAATCACGCGGATCTTGTCTTCAGGAAGCGCAAACAATTTCACGAGGGCCTTATGAACATAGTAAGGACACTGCATCGACCCCCAGACCGTCACCCCGTCGGCCGGATTCGCGATCGCAATCGCGCCATTGTTCTCAATGTAAAGTTGCTCCTGCGCCCCGGTGTGATACTCACCCTCAACGACGAAGTCCGCTGTCTCCCAAACCTCGTCTACATTTCCTTTCTCAACCAGGAACGATTTGAAGACGTTGTCATCACCCCAGATGATCTCTTTTTTGTTTACAGCGTCTTTTAAAGAAAGGACGGCGGGCAGTTCCTCGTATTCGATTTTCACATTGCGACGCGCTTCTTCAAGCACATACTTGTCGGGATGCGCCAGCAAGAGGATCGGTTCTTCGGGATGATTGACAACACCGTCCGCGAGGTAAGGCTGATCATTCAGAATGAGGGCGACGTAGTTTTCGCCCGGAATGTCTTTGGCGGTGACGACGGTGATTTGATCCCAGGGAAGGCCGCGCGGGAAAGCAATGCTCTTAATGCGACCACGCGGGATAGAGC
>JBPCMI010000149.1:0-10980 GCA_051002415.1 Pyrinomonadaceae bacterium | reverse complement strand
GTGCAGTATAGCGTACTTTATTGGGAACCGGAGAACGAACCCGTTTCGAGTTTCGAAACTGCAGCTAAGAAGTTTTATCGCAGAGACACAGAGTCGCCAAGACGCTAAGAAAACAATTCGAGAGCAGTTGATAACCGCCTATTGCTGGTTTGTTTCTTTGCGTCTTGCCGACGCTGCGTCTCTGCGATAACTATTTGAAGTCACTTGGAAAACCTTTCGAAACGCGGGACTTAATCGTCAAAAAAGTTTGCAGGGGTCTCCTGCCAGGTGCTCCACCTGCGAATCGTTTCTGCGAGCGGCGTGACGACGCCATTGATGTAAGCGAGGCGACGGCTAATTCGATCGTAAGCATTGTTATGAGCAGGACTTTCGCGGTGTCTGGCGCCATCCCGCCGGTGCTTCGGGCCAAACTTCATCCGGGCTAACAGGATCGGGTTGCTCTGGCCCGAGACATTGCGGCTCGATCCTCGCGACAACGAAATTTTCCGGGGCTACAGGATTACCGGCCAGGCGTCGCAGCAGTGCCAATTGCCCGGCGTGTGTCATTGCGTCGGAGAATGGACCTTGAAGTAAACGCTCGGCCGTCATTTGCTCGAGCAGTGGCGCATCGCGTTCGAGTAGTGCGCTCAGGTCCTCGAGCATTTTGTGGAAGCGCGCCACTTCTTCAGGCAGCGAAGGAAGTGGCTCGGGACGGTAATGTCCACCAAGAAAAAACGTACGCGCGTATCCGAGCACGCTGGTCATGTGGCGGACGAGCTCGGACGGAGTTCTCACATCTGATCCGGCGCGGAAAGACCCAAAATCAGCGGGAGCATCGCGAAGGGCTTTTTGCGTGCGATACGCGAGGGCCGCCAGAAAATGCCTTAGCAGCTTTCGTTGATCGGCGGACGTTTCGGTCATATTCGAATAGCGTAAAACTTAAGCGCAGAGACTCTAAGCCGCAAAGACGCAAAGAAAAACGAAATAGTTAGGAACGGTCCTATTCGAACTCGCAGGCCCACTTTTGTTGTTGTGTCGGGGATCATGTTCCTTATAACGTAGCGACGATTCACGAAGTAACAGTGAGCAAAACGAAAATAACTCAGGTGAATCTGTTAATTAGACTACTCCCGTGGCTGTTTTGTTCCTTTGCAGTTCCGCGCCTTCGTGTCTCCGAGCTTAAGTTACCGCACGACTTGGCCGTTTCAGTTTCTAGTTGAGGTTATAGTCGAATTCATAAGAGTGACTTCCGTCGTCAATGATGATCTGCATCCTACCGGTCAGGCCTTCGAGTTCGCCTGTGCCCGAGTCCGGCACGACCGCTACGTTCAATTCCGGAGCGCCACGCGTCATTTTACCGAAGTGCTGTAAAGCGAAGCCTCCTGTCTTCCCGTGCAGAGCTCCGGTCACTTGCTCAATCGCCACGTAACCAGCGGAGCCTTCAACGGCGGAGCTAACCGCCAACATTTGTCCTTTACTGGTCGCTTCGAGATCGCCCTCAAACTGTTTATCCAATAACAGGCGGCCGACGCCCGAGGTGTCACCTTCGTCAGGCGCTTGTGGAGATACCTTTACTGTAAATGTTCCGCTTGCCTTCATTCTTGTCTCCCTTAACTAATTTTGATCTTGCTAATGCAGAAAATAATTTGCGCGCGAAGCAGCTCTTAGTGTGGGTCGATAAAGTCAGAACCGGGAACGATAGCCTCCGGTCGTGTAATTGGCGATTGCCAATTGACGATTGACGATTTGTGGTGATTCTTTCGTTACAGGCCAATCGTCAATCGGAAATCGACAATCGGCTATCGAGAGAGCTGCTCGGATCTTCGAGCGGCTCGCCGCGCAGGCACATTAGACATGTGTCCGGCGTCCAGGTTTCAAAATCGCGCTGCGCGAGTGCCTCAGTGGGAATGCCGAGGGTGGCAAAGTAATCGCTGGCTTTTGGTCCAAGCAAGACGAGACTGCCTACTGCCACAACTTCACCGCCGGCATCCGTTATTTCTCTATGAGTCGCCCTGCCAGACGAGCCGGCACTTATCACATCATCGACAATAGCGAACCGTTCGTTGCTCGCTTGTTTTTTAAGCCCAGCCGGAAGTTCATATCTCGCCGCAAACAACCTGTTCGCGCGAGAACCGCCCTGAGCGAGCGTGTAATAAAAATTGAGCTCGAGTTCTGCGGCCACCGCCTGGGCCAGAAAGGCGCCGCCGTGTTGCGGACCGCATACGGCCGTGGGCTTGTAACCACCGAGACGGTGGGACAATGCAGTAACGAGGGGGGCGATGCGTCCTGGGGACACAAAAAGCGAATCGAGGTTAACCAAACGTTGGCGTGATAACCCGACTCCAGAATGAAATGACCACTGCGCACCGGCATCAGATTCAGGATGTCGTCGGCCATTCTTTCTGATTCGCTTCTCTGCAGTTTCCTGCTTCTACTTGTCCTTGTAGATCGCCGCGCCGGCGATAGCGGCGACGATCGAAGTGACTAACTGAAAAGCTCCCACTTTGCCCCAGAGCGCATGCGAGTAAAACCCTAAAGGTATGAACTGGGCTGGGCCAGTTACGGAAAACGCGAGCCACGACACAATGCCTGCGAGAGCCCCTGTTTTCGGACCCGGTTTGAAAGGCTGCCGCATCAACACGTAAAGAAACATCGCAATGAATCCGCGGCCAAGCTCAAAAATTGCAAAATACACCATGCTGCCGGCGCTCTCTGTCGGCTCGCGCGCGCCGAGAGTGGCATAGACTGAATTCCAATCAGCCCCTACCACCGACTCATGAAAGAAGCCGTCCGTCAGAAAGCCAATGATCGCGGCGACCAAGCCGCCGATAATGATTCTGTTCCAATTGAGTTTAGGCAAGCTTTACCTCCTGCTGGGGGTTAGAGGTTTGAAAACGAAGTCTAACTGCAGCGCTTGTTATCCGTTTACGCTTGTTTCGCGAAATCGTTCCTCCGAGCGCGCACGGGCTTTGGCAGCCTCAACTGCCCGATCACGCGGTGGCGCGTTCGTTACGAGGGAATCGAGCAGCTCGTGGGCCGCTTTGGCCACCTCGTCTACCGTGCGGTTGAAGGCGAGCTCGTTTGCCTTCGACGGTTTATTAAAGCCACTCAACTTCCGCACAAATTGCAACGACGATGCACGAACCTCTTCAGCGGTAGCCGGAGGTTTGAAGTTATGGAGCATCTTAATATTTCTACACATGACTAATTCTCTTATTCCTTTCGATTCCCCGTTAATCTACGAAGCTTACCAATTGATTGTTTGGCATATTGGATTTCGACTGTCCCGCACAAGCACCTGCCATAAGTTTTCCGTCACGACCACGCGCGAACACCAGATAGGTGCGGCCAGGTTCAAACTTTGGCGTCTCCGCCGAAATCGAGTCGGTAACTACTTTTAACTTAGTGTTCACGGTCGTCCCCTTGAATGCTTCCACTACCTTAAAGCGCGTTTCAAGAAAGTGCTCTACGGGGATTACTGCCAGGGCCTCGCCGGTGAAGACCGCTGTCGAACTTTTGAGGCGTTTACTGACGATCGATTCTAAACACTTGGGAGAAGCGAGACTTGGTTGGCTAATCAGCAATCCCATGACAACAAGTCGGATGATGAGTCGGCTTGAATTAGTTCTTCTCATCCTCAGCTAGACCTTCCGCCTTGAGATCGCGTTTGATTCGTCGCGACTGCAATCGGTTATTGACTCTTCAACCGGCGCGACTGCCATTCGGCATTTGCCGCTCGGGAACTGCAAGACAAGGCACCTCGCCATCGCCATAACCAATGTCAAACAGCATGCCTTCTGATAACTCGCCGGCCATCTGCTTTGGCTGGAGATTCACAAACAAAGTCTGCTTGCCTTCCAGCTCGCGTGGATTAGTGCGTTCTTGTTTTAAGCCCGCAAGAATGCAACGCTTATGATCTCCAAAATCTACAATCAGCCGCACTAGCTTATTCGAGTTTTCAATACCCTCTACTGCTTCGATGGTGCCGACACGGATATCGACCTTCTCAACTTCTGTCAAAGTTATTGCGGTTTTGATGGGCGCGACTTTCATCGATTCAACAGCCTACTTACTGACCAATTCACCGGGCACCGATTCCGGCAGCTTTACTACTTCCTGCCAACCAGAATTGTCAGCGCGCATCTGCGCCGTCAGATCTTCCACCAGGGTTTGCAAGCGTGCACTGAGCGAACGGGGATAGATATTGATATCTGCGAAGCGCCGGCGCTGCTCGGCAACCATCGCTTTCTGTTTCTCGATTGAAGGAATCGCGTCGTGCTGTCCATTTTCCCAAAAGGGAACCAGAAGCCGCTCAACACGAACGGCGCCGGGAATCTCTATCTCCTCATCATCGAGTCCAGTTACGTCCGCTACAAAGTTGCCGCGCACATCAATGCCACGGAACAGTTGTAAGCGACCCGGCAGCGTTGTCTTGTCGAGCGAGTTTGAAGCTTTCAATGTTGGACGCGAATCTATCAAACACTGTTTGAAGATTACCCCAGCGACGGCGCGAACTTCGCTGGACAGTTTAGTGCCGATGCCGAAGCCCGCCGCTTCAGGAAATTCGTCTACGATGGCCCGCACTCTTTCAACGTCGAGATCGCCCGTGAGATTTGGTCGCAGCCCGCGCAGGCCGTTGGCTTCGAAGAAGCGATAACACCACGCGCCGAGTTCAGCGAGATCGCCGGAGTCGACACGGAATCCTTTGAAAGCGCGACGACGAGCTTCGGTTGAAGTTGCCGCCATCACGGCGTGCACCGCTCCCATATAAACGTCGATGGTATCGAGCAGGAGGGTTGTGCCGTTGGGATTCGCATCCAGCCAGCGCTCGAATGCCACTTGCTCAAAATGTTTGGGCTTGCCGGTGCGCGTTTCGATCTCGGGCTCGCTCATGAACTCGATGTAAGCCTGTTGCCAGTAGTGAGCTTCAGTTCCCACAGCGGGAATGTCGAGACGATGCGCAGCCTCCATGTTGGAAGTATCGTTGAAGCCGCCAATGAATGCGTAGGTTGCGATGTCCACCGCGCGCTCAATATCACCGTTGCGGCGGAGCGAGAAATCCGAAAGCCAGCGATGGTCGCCGGCCGCCATGCGAAACTGCAACGCCAGGCTTGCAGTCGTCATGGGCAAATCGAAAGCGTGCTGAAATTTGATTTCCTGAGCTTGAGTCAGCCCGAAATCGCCGCTGATGTCGGCGAAAGGTTGCTGGGCAAAGACGATTGTTGCCGGCCGCACCGCACGGATCTTGCCGACGAACTGCATATCTTCGATCGCTTTGGAAAAGAGTTGCAGTCCGCCGCGATCCTGCTCGAGGAACCGCAGGCGAGGGCGATCGAGCTGGCTGTCGATCAATAGTCTTACTAAGCGCTCGTGGCCGAGGCAGGGCGCGAAGGCGAGTTTACGCTGCGTGACATAGAAGGTGGCCTGAGCATCGCTGAGTTTCTTGTCATGCAGCCGCGTCACATCCTTGTAGGATGCATCGCCCATCGCGGCGTGATAACGGTCAAAGTTTAAAGTGCCCATGAGTCGATTGGCGATTGCCGATTGGCGATTAGACTGTTTCGATCAGGTTTCTGATCTTGTTAGCTTGCTTAAAATGACAACGAATCATAATTACAGAATGACGGCCCGAGCGCTTGTCGCGATGGGCCCTAATCGGCAATTGGCAATCGCCAACCGGCAATTTGAGAATTGGCAATCGCCAATCGGCAATTACCGTCTACCGCCTGCCGTCTGTTCCTGACTCCTGACTTCTGTCTCCTGACTCCTGACCCCTGATGATCTCCGCTCCGGCGGCTCGCATCTCTTCCAGCGCTCGTTCGCCATCGCCAGGTTTCAGCTCGACGGGTCGCATCGCATCTTCCAGAGCCTTCACCGCGAAGCCTTCCTTGATTCCATCAAGCACAGTGTTCTTGACGCAGTAATCCGTCGCCAAACCACCAACCCAAACCTCGTTGATGCCTAGCCGGCGCAATTGCAGACTGAGGTCGGTTCCGTCAAAGGCCGAGTAACAATCTTCGTTGCCAAGCCCTTTGGAGATGGTGCGAATGTGAATGTCATCGATTAAGTCAGGATGAAATTCTGCGCCTTTAGTATTCTGTACACAGTGTACGGGCCAGGTGCCGCCAAAATCAGAAAAGTGTCTCGTGTCCACCGGATGCCAATCGCGGGTTTTAAATACCGGCTCGCCGCGCTCCAGAAATTCACTGATTAGTTTGTTTAGCGGCGTCACCACCTCGCCCCCATGGGCGACGGCCAAGCTGCCCTCCGGGCAAAAATCGTTCTGGACATCGACAACGATCAACGCGCGTTTCTTTGCTTCAGACTCCATATTTTGCTTTCAGTTCCTTTCTTTGCACTCTATTACAACGACGATTAAAAGTTAAGCGGGCCTTTGGATTGCCGATTGGCAATTGGCAATTGCCAATTCTTCAATGTTGATGATGAATCAACCACATCGGGCTGGACACACACCACTGCAGGTGCGGCTTCGGCTTTGCCGCCGGATGTGAGGCGGTGGCTCTGCCCCGCCGACGGCCGCCGGATAACCGCTGGGCTAGGCCCCTTATTATCGGGCCGCAGGCTACACGGTGGGCATCGCCCAAGAATGTAGGTGGCACCTTCTGGCGGGGCAAAGCCACCGCCTCGCATCTGGCGGCAAAGCCGAGCCGAAGTTAGTGCCACATCTGAGGCGAGCCATTCCGCCCATGTTAGACTGACGCTTCCAAACATCAGCAGCGGGGAGTGGTCAATGGCGGCGGAAACCATGACGACATCATTGTCGCAGTACGAGACCGCGGTATCGCAGGCAATTGCCGAAGCGCAAGAGGGCGACTTAGTGCAGCGCATTTGGCGCAAAGATGCCACCGTATGGAAAGCGGAAGAGGCGCATCAGAAAATAATCCGCAACTCTCTCGGGTGGCTTTCGGTGCCTGGGAAAATGGCGGCGTTCGCTGATGAACTAATAGCTTTCGCCGATCAGATTCGTAGTGCCGGATTCAAACACGTGATGGTGTGCGGCATGGGCGGGTCATCGCTGTGCCCGGAAGTGTTGCGCCAGACCTTTGGAGTTCAGCAAGGCTATCCTGAACTACTTGTCTTGGATTCCACCGACCCAGACGTGTTGGCAGATTTTGGAAAGCGAATAGATCTCGAGCGCTGCTTATTTGCAATTGCCTCGAAATCCGGAACCACTACAGAGCCACTTGTCTTTTATAAATACTGGTACGACGAGGTAAGAAAACGAAAGAGTAACCCTGGAGACTCCTTTGTAGCGATCACCGATCCCGGCACGCGCATGGTTGAGATGGCGACCGCCGGTAACTTTCGTCACATCTTTCTCAATCCACCGGATATCGGCGGCCGCTACTCGGCACTCTCGTATTTTGGACTGGTGCCGGCTGCACTCATGGGTCTGGACGTTAAGCGACTGCTCGCGCGTGCTGAGGCCACTATGCGATCGTGCGGCGCCGATGTTTCTGCAGCAGAAAATCCGGGCATCGCATTGGGCGCCGTCATGGGAGAGTGCGCGAAGGCCGCACGCAATAAACTTACGATCTTAACCGACTCTAAAATTTCGGCACTTGGTCTGTGGATCGAGCAGCTAGTCGCAGAGAGCACCGGAAAGGAGGGGCAGGGAATAGTGCCGGTGCAAGGCGAACCGCTGGGACCGCCAGACGTGTATGGATCAGACCGATTGTTTATTTCAATTGCGATTGAACAATCGGATGAGCAGCAACTGTTTGGTTCCCTCGTTAGAGCGGGCCATCCAATGGTCACGCGTACTCTCGCTGACCCCTATGACCTTGCTTCCGAATTTTTTGTTTGGGAGTTTGCCACGGCCGTTGCCGGCTGGCGCTTGGGAATCAATCCCTTCGATCAACCGAACGTGCAGGAGTCGAAAGATGCGACCAGGGAACTTCTCGACTACTTTAAGACCCACGGCGAGCTGCAAGAGCAGGAACCGCTGATTGGCGACGACACATTGACCGTTTACGCCTCCGAACGAACCGCGCCCGGCTTACGAAACACTTCTGTTGCCGACGCGCTGCGAGCCCATCTTGCGTCAGTTAGAGACGGTGACTACATCGCACTCTTGGTTTATGTGGAAGAGACTCCGGAAATTGAAGCAACCCTTCAGGCTATTCGCACAAGGCTTCGTGATTCGCTGCGCTGTGCTACCACGACGGGTTACGGGCCGCGCTTTCTTCATTCGACAGGCCAGTTGCACAAGGGTGGGCCAGACAGCGGAGTGTTCATCCAAATTACTGCTGCGGATCACGCTGATCTGGCGATTCCCGAGGAGCCATATACGTTCAGCGTCTTGAAACAGGCCCAGGCTTTAGGTGATTTTCGTTCCCTTTCTGCGCATGGGCGACGGGCGATTCGCGTCGACCTGGGAACCGATGCGCTCGCAGGTTTGCAGCGCCTGCAAGCCCTCCTGGCCGATGCATTGGAAACTTCGGTTGAATCAAGTCACGGTTAAATAAATGGAGCAACTAGCAAACATCGGAATGATTGGCCTCGGGGTGATGGGTCAAAACCTCGCGCTAAACATCGAGCGCAATGGTTATGCGGTGGCGGTTTGGGATCGGGCGCCCGAAGTGCGCGAGCATTTTCTGGCGAACACCAGGGGGAAGAAGATTATCAATTCGAATTCACCGGAAGAGTTTGTGCGCGCTCTCGAGCGACCGCGCAAGATTATTCTCCTGGTAAAAGCCGGTGACCCTGTCGATTGGACGATCAATCTCATAAAGCCTTTCCTCGAAAACGGCGACATCATCATCGACGGCGGCAATTCACACTTCAAAGATACGGAACGTCGCGAGCAGCAACTCCGAGCCGAAGGTTATTTCATGCTCGGGTCCGGAACTTCCGGAGGTGAAAAAGGAGCCCTGCTTGGACCCAGCTTGATGCCGGGCGGCGATCGCGACGCTTATGAAAAGATCCGCGCCATCTGGGAAGCAATTGCGGCAAAAGTTCCTGATGGTCCGTGCGTGACATACATCGGTCCCGGCGGTTCCGGTCACTTCGTGAAAATGGTGCACAACGGGATCGAATACGGCGACATGCAATTGATCGCCGAAGCGTACGGTTTGCTGCGCACCGGATTCGGGCTCGGCGTGGAGGAAGTCGCCGAGATCTTTGAGGAGTGGAACCGAGGCGACCTTGAGTCTTATCTCATAGAAGTCACGGCGAAGATTCTGCGCGTCAAAGATCCGGAGACAGGTAAGCCGTTAGTTGACCTCGTTCTGGATAAGGCGGGACAGAAGGGTACGGGAAAGTGGACCAGCCAGCTAGCCCTCGATCTAGGCGTCGCTATTCCGACGATTGACTCGGCGATCGTGGCCCGCACGCTCTCGTCACAAAAAGAAGCTCGTGTTTTGGCGAGCGAGAAGTTGCGCGGAATCACGAGCGTTGACTCGGCCACGTACGATGCGCAAGTTAAGAGTCAGATTCACGATGCGCTTTACGCGTCGAAGATTTGTTCGTACGCACAGGGAATGAATCTAATCAAGACCGGGTCGGATGAGTTTGGCTGGAACATCAATCTCAGCGAAGTGGCGCGCATCTGGCAGGGTGGCTGCATTATTCGCGCGAAGTTTCTCGGCCGCATTAAGGAAGCGTATCAACGGAATCCTCAGCTCGCGAGTTTGCTGTTGGATGAAGAATTCAATCAGAGCATCGAACAGATGCAGCTGGGATGGCGAGCGATCCTCGCGTATGGGATGCAGCGCGGGATGCCAGTGCTGGCAATGAGTGCGAGCCTGGGTTACTTCGATATGTGCCGCAGTGCGCAGCTGCCTTTAAATCTAACGCAGGCGCAGCGCGACTTTTTTGGCTCTCATACTTATGAGCGAGTCGATAAGCCGGAGCTTGGGTTTGTTCATACTGAATGGGAGGCCTCGGATTGATAATGGCGATTGCCGATTGCCGATTGGATCGCGGGCTTCTCGCCCGCACCCTGGAGTAAATTAAGCTTTTGTCTTCTGACTCCTGACTCCGGACTTCTACTTCGTGTCCCAGATTCAAATCTTCGATACATCCGAATTGTTAGCTGCTGCGACGGCGCGTCGCTTTGTTATGCTGGCGGGGAAAGCTTCGGCAGAACATCCCTTCAGCGTTGCCTTGTCAGGTGGCAGCACGCCGCGGCGTGTTTATGAACTGCTGGCGACTGACGAATTCAAAAGCAAGGTCGACTGGCAGTTTGTGCACCTCTTCTTTGGTGATGAACGGCCAGTTCCGTCCGATAATGCCGCAAGTAATTACGGCATGGCGCTAGGCGCGTTGATTTCTCACGTTCCTATTCCCGAAGCCAACGTGCATCCAATATCAGGAGCAGGTGATCCCCACGAGAATGCACGGAGCTACGAACGCGACCTGAGGTCGTATTTCCTTGGTTCCGCCTGGCCGCGATTCGATTTGGTGGTACTCGGAATGGGGGAAGATGGTCATACTGCTTCGCTATTTCCCGGAAGCGAAGCGATGTCTGAAAAGAAAGCCTGGATGGTGGCCAATTGGGTCGAGCAGCTGAATGAGTTTCGCCTCACGCTTACCGCGCCTGCGATCAACTCAGCCGCTCAGATATTGTTTTTGGTGACTGGAGCTGGCAAAGCATCGCGACTGGCAGCAGTGCTGAATGGCCCCGTCCAACCGGAGGTGTTACCTGCTCAACTTATCAAGCCCGATCAGGGTGAGTTGATCTGGATGGTGGATAAGGCAGCGGCTGCGAACCTTGAAGGTTCCAACTTGAGACATCTTCAAGGAGCCTCAGACAGTGACCGCCGAGACGCAAAGTCGCCCAGACGCTAAGAAAACAACGATGGGCGGGCTTGACGAACAGTTGAAGGGAGGTGAGCATTCACCTAGCTGCTTTTATTAGCGCAGAGACGCAGAGGCGCCAAGACGCATCTATGAAGCAGGTGCTGGTGTCAAGGCAAAGTTCAGCCTAAGCGCCGAAGCACTCTAATTGACGGTTTGTTCTTTCGTTCCCGCTTGTTC
>JBPCMI010000148.1:0-12216 GCA_051002415.1 Pyrinomonadaceae bacterium | reverse complement strand
CACTACCGACATGGACGCTAAAACTCCAAACGATCTATTCAATGGCTTTGGTGCACTAGGCACTCCCATTGACGAATGTGTGGCTGAGCCCGAACCGCCTACCGCACGCGGCAATGGTAGATTTGAGGACAACAAGTTCATTTTCAGCGAACGAGAAACAGTTGCCGACGGGCTCGGTCCAACATATAACGACGTCGGATGTGTTGAATGTCATCAATCCATTGATGTCGGCGCGTTCGGCCAATAAATGGAATTCAGGGCCGGCCGCATTGTTAATGGCGCCTTCGTCGACGCCGCCGGCGGTCAGCTAGTTCACGCCCGTGGAACTGATTCCGACATAGTCGAACACATCACCACGGGTGACAACGTAAGGGCCTTCAGAGTTGTTACCAGTACTCTCGGTGACGGCTTTGTAGAATGCCTTTCAAACACAGCGCTGCAAAACAATGTGGCAGCCCAACCTTCAGGTCAGCGTGGCACATTAACGGCGGTTCCGGTAGTCGAGGCAAATAATGTTTTGCGCATCGGCCGGTTCGGCTGGAAAGCACAACACGCCAGTCTCGTTTCGTTCGCTGGCGATGCCTACCTCAATGAAATGGGCATAACCAACAAATTCGACGGAACAAACGGCAGAAGTTCGAACGACCCCGCAGCAGGAACAACTGAGAATCCGTGCAGTACTGCTGAAGGCGTGAAGAACTGCACCGGTGCACCCTTTGATCCGATTCCGGATCCCGAAGATGATGGCAACGACGTACTCGCCTTTGCAGACTTCATGGCTGCGACTCGAGCACCCGGCCGTCAAAATCCGATTCCAGCCGCTGCTGTGCGCGGCGATCCGTTGTTCACCTCAGTAGGCTGCGCCGTCTGTCATACACGAACCTTGCAAACCGCCCCTCCCGGCACATCCATTAATGGGGGAGCGTTCTCAGTTCCGGCCGCTTTGGGTAACAAGATAATCCATCCTTTTAGCGATTTCGCGTTGCACAATATCGGCACCGGTGACGGCATCGTCCAAAATGGTGGACAGTCTACCGCAAACCAAATACGAACAGCGCCCTTGTGGGGGATTCGCGCTCGCAACCGTTTCCTTCATGAAGGTTTGAACGTAACTATTTCCGAGGTGATTCAACTTCACGCCGGTCAGGCGACTACAGCTCGGAATAACTTCAACTCTCTTACCGCTGCACAGCGATCCGATCTGATAGCCTTTGTACTGTCGCTGTAGCGTCAGAGAATTTTCGCATCACGTAACCTGAAGCTCGCCAGACTCCTCTCACCGGCGGGCTTCCTTCCCAGTAGTTTGCTGCTGAAGCGGCGGCTCCAACAACCAACACATTCATAATTGCGGAGAGGATCAATGATCAGCATTCGTGCAGAGGGAGTTATTTCAGCAAGGTTCGATTTTGTTAAGCTCTTCAGTCGCTTCGCAGTCCTGATTTTCGCTTTGAGTTTTGCCGCTTGTTCAACTACAGAGAAACCAAAGAGCGAAGCGGCGCCCGTGTTGGTCGCCCAAACGGAAGCAGTTCCTGTAGCTGCCAACGCGCCGGCGCCGGAAACCACCGAAGTGAAGGAGGCTGTGAGGCGAGTCTTCAAGGATACTGTGGAGGTCGACTCCAGCCGCTCCCCCGTCTCCATCGACGGTGATTTCAATGGAGACGGTGCGCACGATCTGGCAGTTGTTATCAAGCCGGCGCCTGACAAACTTGCAGATCTCAACGAGGAGTTTCCCAACTGGATCCTGAAGAATCCGTTTTCAGGTGATGAATCCCGGATTCCTCGATTGCGGGTCGCGGCGGATGACACGTTGCTCGCTGTAATCCATGGGTACGGCCCAAATGGCTGGCGGGATTCGCAGGCAACTCAAACTTTCCTGCTCAAAAATGCCGTCGGGTCTGGGATGAAGGCTCAGCAGCCTAACGATTTGGCCAATGCAAACAAGGGAAAGAAAATTCCCTACCTGCGGGGCGAGGTGATTGGCCAGGTTGTCGATGGCACTTCGGGCTACTTGTATTTTGCGGGAGCCACTTACTCCTGGTATGACCCCAAAACTTTTAATCCTGAAACCAAAACCGGCATGGCCCATATTCGTAAAAAGAATAAGTAGCCGAGACTTTGAGGACACGAACTCTAAAAAGCCAGACGTTAAGACGCAGAGGCGCCAAGGATACGAACTATTGCCGCCAAGACGCCAAGTCGCCGAGACGCAAAGGATGTATCAACCAGCTGAGATGAATCACTTTCGTAATGGCGAAAATCTTAATGCTTTTGCACGCTTCTTCCTAGGCGTCTTGGCGTCTTGGCGTTTAGAGATTGAAGTAAAGGCGAATTTGAGTGAATCCGGAGGTAAGCAAATGAGTTGCAAGAGTTGGTCGTGCTGCACAGCGGTCACCCTGTTCTTCTCGCTTTCGTTAACGAGCGGTGGACCGAACTTCGCCACAGCTTCGGCGCGCGCAGCCGTTGATCACGAAGTTAACTTACAAACTGATTTCATCACCGCCGAAGAATTAAAGGCGAAACTGTCTAGGAACGAGCCGGTGATGATTATTGATGTGCGATCCGGAAATAGCCTTAATACCGACAACAAGATCAAGGGTGCTTATTACGTAAAACTAAGGCGACTTAAATACAGATTGGGTTTTCCACCTCTAAAAAATGCCCCGCGCGACCGCGTCATCGTTACCTATTGCGCCTGCCCGGATGACGAAGCCAGCGTTCGAGCCGCACAGATTCTTCGCGACTCCGGATTTAAGCATGTTCGAGTTTTGAAGGGTGGCTGGGTGGTTTGGAAAAAGACGAAGGGACAAATCGAGCCATTGGTTCGAGGGCTGTAAACCAGCGTCTTCGAAGGAATCGCACAGACGCGAGCCTATCCAGCCCCAAGCAAATTTCTCCGCACCAAATGCTTTTCCGGGAAAAGTCCAATACAATGAGTTTGCAACTCGGACTTTCGAAGGAGGACTACTATTCTCGAAGTCGCAAACTTACGATGCGTGCGGGGTGATCGGCTCCTTTTCAATGGTATCAATTTTTCGCTCTCGCCCGGCAAGGTGGTTCAACTAACGGGTCCAAACGGAAGCGGTAAGACAAGTCTCTTAAGAATAATTTGTGGTCTGCTCGTTGCCACCGACGGCGCAGTCCGCTGGCAAGGCGCGAACATCCGATCGCTGGGTGAAGACTATTCCAAGTTGCTTGCTTATGTCGGGCACCGCAACGGCGTTAAGGAAGAACTGACTGCGATTGAAAATCTGCGCTTCTCTAACGGGCTCGCAGGGATTTCGCTGACGCCGGCAGCGGCGAAAACCGCGCTGGAAAGGATCGGTTTGACAGGAAGAGACTCGTTGCCGGCTCGTTTGCTGTCCGAAGGACAGCAACGTCGCGTGGCGTTAGCGCGCCTAATCACGTCTGGTGCGAGACTTTGGATCCTGGACGAGGTGCTGACGTCGCTTGACCGCTCGGCGGTCGCTATTATGAAGTCATTAATAGGAGAACATTTGCAGAACGACGGAATGGCCATCATTGCTACGCACCAGGAATTGGATCTCGCCGCAGGTTCGCTTCAGCGACTCGAACTTGCATCGTGAAGTCATCATCTGCCCTATCAATGTTTCGCTGGATCGTGGTCCGCGATCTGACTTTGGAATGGCGCCGGCGCACCGATGTTTTATCAACACTTTTTTTCTTTGTAATCGTCGTAAGCCTCTTTCCTTTGGGAATCGGGCCTGACATGGCGTTGCTGAGAACCGTGGCGCCGGGGGTTGTCTGGGTAGCTGCCTTGCTGGCGTCAATGTTAGCTTTGGCCCGGTTGTTTACGAGTGATTTCCAAGACGGCACACTCGAGCAATTGTTGCTGACGCCACAGCCTTTGTACCTAATCGTGCTGGGGAAGGTTTTAGCTCAATGGTTATTTAGCGGATTGCCGCTCGCCCTGCTCGCGCCGGTTCTGGGAATTCAGTTCGGACTATCACCCGACACGCTGATCGTTTTAGTCATCTCCTTATTACTAGGAACACCGGTTCTGGGTTTAATTGGATCGATCGGGGCCGCTTTAACTTTGGGTCTGCGGAGTGGCGGGGTCTTGATCTCGGTGCTGATTCTACCGCTTTACATTCCGGTGCTGATTTTCGGCGCAGGAGCGGTCGACGCGAGCATCTCTGGGTTGAGCCCCCAGGCAAACCTGTCTTTGTTAGGCGCGTTGTTTGCCATAACTCTTGTGTTTGCACCCTGGGCAACATCGGCAGCACTTAGAATATCTCTGGAATAAAAGGCGAACTTTGTTCTTAGTGCTTTGTACTTGGTGCTTTTCGGAAAGGCTGAACTTGTACTTTAATTACTCCCGTTTATTGAGCTTAAGAATAAAAACGAGGGTGGTTGGTCAAAGGAACAAAGTACAAAGCCCAAAGCTCAGGGTTCCAAGTTTCTAAGTTCAAAGTTCAAAAGTCTATGAACCTGTATAAATACGCAGCCCCTGCGAATTTTTACCCGCTTGCCGGCAAGCTTATTCCCTGGTTCGCCATCCCGGCGGCGATCCTTTTTGTGGTTGGCATGTATATTGGTTTCTTCGTGGCGCCAACAGACGCCCAGCAAGGCGACGTGTATCGGATCATCTTTATTCATGTGCCCGCGGCTTGGTTGGGGATGTTCCTTTACGTTTTGCTGGCAGTCTACGCTGCCATCGGTTGGGCTTTTAACGCACGTCTCGCTTCAATGATGGCAAGAGCATTGGCGATTACCGGGGCAATGTTTACTTTCTTGTCGCTCGTCACTGGCGCCTTGTGGGGCAAGCCAACCTGGGGCACGTGGTGGGTTTGGGACGCCCGTCTGACTTCATCGTTGATTCTGTTTTTTCTTTATATCGGATTTATCTCGCTGCAATCGGCAATTGAAGATGACCGCCGTGCAGATCGCGCCGGAGCATTACTCGCAATCGTCTGAGTCATAAATATTCCCATCATCTATTTTTCCGTGGAGTGGTGGAACACTCTGCATCAGGGAGCCACAATAAGAATACTGAACAAGCCAAGCATGGCGCCGCCGATGCTCGCTGCAATGCTGATCATGCTCGCAGCTTGTTGGCTTTATTCGGTGGCCATTGTGCTGGTGCGTGTTCGCTGTATCATCATTGAGCGCGAGCAAAACATCGCCCGGTTGGAGGAAGCGAGGGCTTAGCAAATGAGTTGGGCAGAATTTTTCTCGATGGGCGATTACGGCTTCTACGTTTGGGGTTCTTATCTGGTTAGCTTCGTCGCCCTCGCTGGCGAGATCGTGTTTCTGTGGAAGCGGAAAAAACGTTTGCAGGCACGCGCCAGAAATTAGTCTTCGGAGTTAAAAATGAAACGCCGGCATAAACGACTTGGATTCATCGTTGCGGGTCTCTCTGGTTTGGGAATCGCCGCAGCACTTGTGTTAAGCGCCTTTCAGGAGAACCTTGTTTTCTTCTTCTCACCGTCACAGGTCGCAGCCAAAGAAGCTCCGATCGGCCGGACCTTTCGGGTTGGCGGCTTAGTGCAAGAGGGGACAGTGCAGCGCGATAAGGATGGACTAACTGTCCGCTTCGTTGTCACTGATACCGCACAAAGTATTCCTGTTATTTACAAAGGCATCCTTCCGGATTTATTCAAGGAAGGTAAGGGCTGCGTTGCGCAGGGTAAGATTGGCGCCGATGGAGTGTTTTATGCCGACCAGGTGCTTGCCAAGCACGACGAGAATTACATGGCGCCCGAAGCCGGACAAGCAATCGACAAAGCGAAACACGCGCGCGACGCCGCCAAAACTGTAGTCAATTAGTAACATGATCCCTGAAGTTGGACAGTTCGCACTGGTCATGGCGTTCTTGCTGGCGCTGACCCAGGCCACCGTGCCCATGATCGGAGCCGCGCGTGGCGTGCGCTCGTGGATGGCGGTCGGAGCGCCCGCCGGCCAGGCTCAGTTTGTTTTTGTTGCGATTGCGTTTTGCTCCCTGGCCTATTCTTTCATCACTAACGACTTCACTGTTCTCAACGTAGCCACAAATTCCAATTCGCAATTGCCACTGCACTATCGCCTCGCCGCGACCTGGGGTTCACACGAAGGTTCATTGCTACTCTGGGCCTTAATGCTGGGGCTTTGGACGGTCGCGGTAACACTCTTTAGTCGCCACCTGCCGGAAGCGATGGTGGCGCGCGTGCTCAGTGTGATGGGGACAGTTAGCGTCGGCTTTCTCCTTTTCATGTTGTTGACGTCGAATCCTTTCGATCGCTTGTTCCCGGCCGCGGCGGACGGTCGTGATCTCAATCCCCTGCTGCAGGATCCGGCGATGGTGATCCATCCGCCGATGCTTTACATGGGTTATGTCGGCTTCTCAGTGGCGTTCGCGTTCGCGATTTCAGCCCTGATTAGTGGACGGCTCGACGCCACCTGGGCGCGTTGGTCAAGACCGTGGACAACTGTTGCGTGGATGTTCCTCACTTGTGGGATCGCTCTGGGAAGTTGGTGGGCTTACTACGAGTTAGGCTGGGGCGGCTGGTGGTTTTGGGATCCGGTCGAGAATGCTTCCTTCATGCCCTGGCTGGTAGGTACGGCGCTGATTCACTCCTTAGCCGTAACAGAAAAACGTGGCGGCTTTAAGAGCTGGACCGTGCTGCTGGCGATCGCCGCGTTTTCTTTAAGTCTCCTGGGAACATTTCTCGTGCGCTCTGGCGTGCTCACCTCGGTGCATGCGTTTGCGACGGATCCCAAGCGCGGAGTCTTCATTCTCGTCTTTCTCGGTTTAGTGATTGGCGGCTCCCTCGTCCTCTATGCCTGGCGTGCCAGCCAAGTGGGGCTCGGAGGAAAGTTTGAGATCGTCTCGCGCGAATCCTTCCTGCTTGCGAACAATGTTCTCCTCAGCGTGGCGGCAGCCTCGGTTTTACTGGGCACGCTCTACCCTTTGATCATTGACGTGCTGGGTATGGGAAAACTTTCAGTGGGACCGCCCTACTTCAACACAGTGTTTGTGGCTCTAATGGCGCCGGCAATATTCCTGATGGGCGTTGGACCAATTGCCCGCTGGCGCAAAGCAAGTTTGCCGGAGTTAGCAGTACGACTTCGTTGGGCGTTTGCAGCAAGTGTGATTACAGCCCTGCTGCTGCCTTTTGTAATGGGAAGTTGGAAGCCGCTCGCCAGCCTGGGATTGTTACTTGCGATTTGGATTGTGATTACGGCAATTCTGAACGTGCGCGATCGGGTGAAGACTACAAGTGGCCAGCTATCACTCTTCACGAAGTTGCAAATGCAAAGCCGGAGCTACTACGGAATGCAGCTCGCTCATGTAGGCGTAGCAGTATTCATTGTCGGAGTAACGATTGTTACTGCGTACCAGGCGGAGCAGGACGTGAAAATGTCGCCGGGCGATAAGGTAAGCGTTGGCGGTTACGATTTTCGCTTGGGCGGAATTCGCGAGGTTGCCGGACCAAACTATCGCGCAGTCCGCGCAGAGATAGACATTTCCCGAAACGGAAGTCCACTGCGCACGATGTACCCCGAGAAGCGTACGTACCTAGCTTCCGGGAACGCGATGACGGAAACCGCTATCGACACGGGAATCTTTCGCGATCTTTACATCTCACTTGGCGAACCAGTCGGAGGCACTGCCTGGAGCGTTCGCGTTCACTACAAACCCTTCGTTAACTGGATTTGGGGCGGCGCACTGTTGATGGCGCTGGGTGGTGGACTGGCGGTAAGCGATCGACGTTATGCGCTCGCGGCGCGCAAGGAACGCTTAGCTAAACAAGCCACTCAACGTGATGCCGTTCCAGCGTTGGCGGCAGCTTCGGCGGATAAGTCATGAGTCGTTTCGTAATTCCATTGGCGCTATTTGCTGGTCTCCTGGTTTTCCTGGCGATTGGCCTCGGTCGCGACCCGCATACAGTTCCCTCACCGTTAATTAACAAACCGGCGCCCGCTTTTCAGTTGCCGCAGCTTCACGAACAGACAAAATCGTTTTCGCCTCAGGAAATGCGCGGGAAAGTCTGGCTGCTCAATGTGTGGGCTTCCTGGTGCATCTCGTGTCGCGAAGAGCATCCGTTGCTACTCGAGCTCGCGCGCTCGCGGGCCGTGCCACTTTATGGTCTCAACTATAAGGACCAACGTAACGATGCCATCGCCTGGCTCGATGAGCTTGGTAACCCTTACCTGTTAAGCGCCGCCGATTTTGATGGCCGCGTGGGGATCGATTACGGAGTTTACGGTGCGCCGGAAACCTACCTTATCGATCGCCAGGGCATAATTCGTTTTAAGCACATCGGACCGCTAACGCCCGAGGTGTTGCAAAGCAAACTTCTCCCGCTCGCGCGCGACTTAAACAAATGAAGCGGCTCGCAGTGCAATTGTTACTTCTCTTTTCGCTGGCTGCGGCAGGCTCGGCTCAAACTGCTCAGCCGCTCGCAGAAGATCCCGAGATCGAAAAACGTCTGCAAGCACTTTCGCAGGAACTGCGCTGCCTGGTTTGCCAGAACGAAACGCTGGCTGATTCGCGTGCTGGTTTAGCGGAAGATTTGCGACGCGAGATTCGCGACCAGGTTAAGGCCGGTAAGAGCGACAAAGAGATCATCGCGTTTCTGACAGCCCGCTACGGTGATTTCGTTCTCTACCGGCCGCGCGTGACACCAACCACCTATCTGCTTTGGTTCGGGCCTTTCATTTTGCTGGGGGTAGGTTTGCTAGTCTTGTACCGGCAGCTTAAGCAGCGGCGCAAACAGATCACTCAGCATCCGCTTACAGATCAAGATCGCCGGCGGCTTGATGAGTTGTTAGCAGCGTCAAACGACAAGGAGCCGGCATGATGATCTTTTGGCTGCTGTGCGCCACCTTCGTAGCGATCGGTCTGGCGTTTCTGTTGCCGCCCTTGCTACTGCGATCCGAAAAAGAAACGGAAAGCGCCGACACTTCCAGCAAGGAAGCAAATGTTGAAGTTTACCGCGATCAACTTGCTGAGTTGCAAAACGATCTGAACAACGGTCTGATTAGCGAAGAACAATACAAACAGGATCGACAGGAATTTGAGCTCCGACTGCTTGAAGATGTGGCGGCCGCCGATCGCCCTGCGCCCGGCAGGACCAAGAACAATCGCACTCTGGTTTACATCCTGGCATTCGCGCTGCCGGTTATAGCAGTAGTTTTCTATTTGCGGATTGGTCATCCCAGCGCGCTCTCCGCGTCGCCGGCACCGACTGGAAGATCAGCAGCCGCGCCCGAAGCCACCGCGACCGGGGAGGGCGATTTCTCCCCACAACGCATCGAAGCCAACGTGGCCACCCTCGCAAAGAAACTCGAAGAGAACCCGAACGATGTCGCGGGTTGGATCATGTTGGGAAGATCGTATTCCTCGCTCGAGAAATTCTCAGAAGCCAGCGCGGCGTATAAGAAAGCCATTGCGCTGAAGTCGGACAACGCCGACTTGTTAGCTGACTACGGTTTTGTCTTGGCGATGGCGAATGGTAAAAGGCTTTCAGGGGAGCCGGCCGAGATAATTAACCAGGCGTTAAAGATCGACCCCGAGAATCCTAAAGCATTGGAGCTGGCCGGTGCCGCGGCTTTTGAGGTTAAGGATTTTCCACTTGCCATCAAGCACTGGCAGAAACTGCTCAACAAGACTCCTCCTGATTCTGAAATTGGCCGCGCTTTGACTGAAAGGATTGAGGAAGCGAAGAAACGGTCGCGGTAATTGAGGACGCAAACTAAAACGAGTTGCAAATAAAATTTTTGTTTTCGTTACTCTGCTCGCGCTCAATAATTCTGACTCCTGACTTCTGACTCCTAATCATGACCCGAGAAAATTTAATGTTCGCAATTATCGGGCTGCTGCTCGGCTTCATCGTCGGCTTCATTTTTTCCAGCACGATGAACCAACGCACAGCTCAAAACCCGTCGGCCTTATCGAGCAATTCTGCTCTTCCTGCCGACCATCCGCAGATCCAAGGAAATACTAACCAAGATCCGCAGCAAGTTTTCGCTGATGTGCAGGCAGCGATTGGCAAAGCCCGCAGCGAACCGACTAACTTCGACGCCCAAATGAAAGCAGCCGAGCTCTACTACAAAATTCAACGTTACGATCAGGCGATTGAGTACCTGCTCAAAGCAAACCAGCTTCAGCCTGGAAGTTTCGAAGCGATTGTCGCACTGGGCCAGGTGAACCTGGACGCAGGCAATTTTGAGCAAGCGGAAAAATGGTACAAGGCAGCAGGGCTAAAGAAACCGGATGATTTGCGCGTGCTGGCGAGTCTCGCTTATACGCAGCTGCAGAAGGGCGATGCTAGCGAAGCGGAAAAGTCGATTGCAAAACTTGAGCAAGCAGATCCCACCAACGAAGACCTACCACAATTTAGAGACAAGCTGGCCACTTTGAAAACCAAGAAGTAGCACTTTGAGCTTTAAACTTAGAGCTTTGTACTTTGAACTCGGAGCTTTTAACTTGGAGCTTGGAGCTTTGAACTTAGAGCTTTGAACTTGGAACTTTGTGCTTTGTTCGTGACGCTATTCCTTGATGATGAGCACATGCTTGTGCTCAGAGACAAAGTACAAAGTTCAAAGTTCAAAGTTCAAAAGCTCAAAAGAATTCTTCTACTGCCTTCTGCCTACGGTTGTTCAAGGCTCAATCGTCATCCGCAACACTTCGCTCATCCTCAAGCGATCAATCTTTCCATCCTTACCCGTAACCACGATTTGATTATTCTCAATCGTCACCCGCCGAATAGTGCTCATATAGCGCTCGCTGCGAGTACCATCGAGCAACTCCAAAACTAAACGTGGACCGCTCGGAGGCTCGGGCACGGCCGGTGTTGCCGCGGGTGTGCGCGCCCCGCGCCTCCCTGTGGGTCTGGCAGGCCGAGCAGGCTCCGGTTCTGCCGTCGCCACTTTCTCAGACTCCTTAGTTTCAGCTGGCTCAGTCTCTTTCTCAGGAGTGGTTACTTTCGGCTGTGGCGCAGGCGCGCGACGTGCCGCGGCACGCCCCCGACCTCTGCGGTTCGGGGGCGCTCTCACCGGAGCTGGTTCGGTACGTTCCGCTGGTGTTGCTTCTGGCGAAGGAGTCGGCGCGGGAGTAGCGACAGCGACTTCTTCGGGCGGAGGTGTTGGTTCATTGATGCGCGCTCCTGCCGAAGTTACGCGCCGTCCTTTCTTGGCTCCAGTCGGCAGCTCAATCGTTTCCGGCTTGTCCGCTTCCGCCACGAGCGGAGCCGCAACCGGTTCAAACGATCCTCCAAAACGAATTTGATAAGTTCCTTCATCGTCATTGGGGCTTCGCGCTTCCACGCGCAAAATCAAATCTTCGCGCCGGCGCAAAAAGATACCTTTGGTTATTGGCGACAAGCTTTCAGCATAGAGTGTGAATTTCAGCAAAGGCCGAAGCGTCCCAGCCGTGAAAACGTCAACGTCACCATTGAGATTCTTACCCTGCACGGTGATCAGCACGTCGCCGGGGTCCCCGCTGAAAGCGTAGTAATGATGCGTGAAGCGCGAGTCGCCGATATCGCGGGCAGCAATACTGCCGCTGAGATCGTTTGCGCTGACAGGAGTTGGAGCAGTAGCCTCGGTGGATTGCGCGTAAGCTTCGAGGGATGTTGCCAGGAGGAGAACCACCAGCATTCCTCCCCAGACAACGTAGTTTTTTGTTCTAGCTACAGCATGCATGAACATCTTGGCGACGGCGGATTACTGGTGGGAGATGCGCAGATAGCATCGATAGCAAACTCTGCCCTTTTCGCCTTCGTCGCCTCAAGTTGCCGATACTAACATGCTTTCGATTTTTTGATGGCGGACGGTCATTTCAAAAGGTCTGATCAACGGGCGAGTCGCTCTCCGGTAGTGAAGACAACGAGAGGGCAGAAGTGCTCCCGCCCTCTAGGATGATCTCTCGACTATGAGGGGCTGGTTAATCTTGACTATGAGAGGCTGGCAATTTTGAGGAAATTCTAATGGTGCCGAAGGGGGGACTCGAACCCCCACGAGTTACCTCACACGCCCCTCAAACGTGCGCGTCTACCAGTTCCGCCACTTCGGCTCAAGTATCAAACAGCTAATGCAGCGAGCACTGTCACGCTGATCGGTCATCAGGCTATCACATTGAAATCTTCGGCTCACTTCGGGCTGGTTACGGGTGATGCAGTCCCGGCAGGCGACTGGGATGTTGTGGCAGCTGCGGTTGCCTGTGGTGTTGGCGTTAGAGCTGGCGAAGGCTGCGAATCAATCTCCGTTGTCTGC
>JBPCMI010000147.1:0-6883 GCA_051002415.1 Pyrinomonadaceae bacterium | reverse complement strand
GTGGGAAAACAATTCCGGCGAAGGTTCGCGCCTCGGTGGTCTATGTCAAGCGCGGCGGGAAATGGCTCGAAGCCCTTTATATGGAAACACCGGCAACCCAATAGTCTTGTTTTCGCACTGCTAGAGTGACAATCTGCTCTCTAGCTAGACGCGCCGCCCAACAAGTCATTCGAGATGACGCCCCGATAGAATGCTTTTCATCATTCTTAATGCTTCTCATCATTCTTCCTTGCGATGAGGTTGAATGCTGCTCGCGGGGCGCATCTCAATTCCATCGTTCGGCGGCTTTACTGTTATAAAACTAGACTGGAAGCGCATCATTTCTTGGCTCCTTGTCGTTACAGGCATGATGGGCGTCGGTCTTAGCTATTGGGTTATCCGGGTGTTGGTCGCATACTTCGCTGCCGGTCTGGTGTGGTTTGCTCAAGTTGCTCTTTTGGTAAGTGATCCTGAGGGTTCTTTGAATATTCGCCAGGCTACGACCGGAATGTCTTGGCCATCCTGAGTGCGAAAAAGCGTTACAGAATCTATTGCCTCTCAAAAATCGCCCAGCAAACTGACGGTAGTCTCTGGTCTCTATCCGAGCACGTCCTCGTCCTGTTCAAGAAACGAACTACGCGGCTCGGACCGGACGAAATTCCTTCTTGAGTTCAGGAAGCCCCAACCGGACTGCAGTCTTCAGAACCCGACCAACCGGCATACCCCGGCTGATTGCTGCCTCGATCACCGCGATTGCCGCTGCCGGCGAAAAGTGGCCGGACAAGGTTTTCCTTTGGATGGGATGTTGAGTTCGGTCATCCTTGTTGCCAGACTTGGCGTTATGGCGGTCACGGTATGGATCTGACGTGTCCCAGTTCCACTTGCTGCAAGAAACCGTCTTATGAAAATGGGTAGGCCAATTTCGACCGCTGAAGTTATTACTTCGCTCACCGAACATTGACGGCTAGATGCGGTGTCCAACACATCGATCGCTTCCCGAGGAGAGAAGTGACCATGCAAAGACTTGCCTTTCGACTGAATACCATGCCGCAACATCTTTTCCTTAAGATTCGTTACATATCTATTTGTTTTCACCTCAGTGTTTATGTCCAGCCCGTCGTTGCCAAAGGGACTGACAACCTCCTCTTTGAAATCTGTCGCTGCCTGTTTTTCGGATTGAGATGCGCGCGGCTCACCGAAGCTCACCTATACGTTGTTCTGGCTCTCTCTTTAAGACGTCAAATGGCGGGAGAACCTGGGCAAGCATTGCGGAAGGCAGGGCAGATCTTCTCTTCGTCAATCCATGGCTAACCGATAACCTTATTGTCCTGGGTGGTCAAAGATTCCAGGAGAGCACTGAGCCTCCTGGCTTTCTATTGTCTCTGCTAGATCGGTGATACAAGCTGAGGCGGGCGTTGCTCTGACCCGGTATCAGCCTGATCCCGCAAACCGCCGGCGCGAAAAATTTGACTTGGAAACTACGCGGCCTTACGCATCGCCGGATAGATCTCTTTGAACATTGGTAACCCGATGGCAATGGCTGCCTTGATTACTTGACTCACCGGCTGATCGAATCTCTCAGCGAGCATGTGAATCTCAACTGCAATTTCCCGCGAGAAGTGACCAGACAGCGTCATGCCCTTCGAGGGAACGTTTAATTTCTTCATCAGGTCCTCAGTGTTCCGCGACCTTACAGACTTCCTCGTGCTAGTGTTTAACTTCTTCTGCTCTTTAACCTCAGGCAGTCCCAATAGCACTGCTGATACTACCAGCTGCCCCGGCTTGCGACCGCGGCTTTGCGCCGTCAGCAAAACGTCAATCGCGTCCTCCGGCGAAAAGTGGCCGGATAGAGTCTTGCCAGTCAACTTGATGCGGTACCGTACCATCCTTTCCTGAAGACCTGTTACACCCTTGTTTATCGTTTGCGTTTTCGCATCAGCCCTCTCCCTACCTTCAGTTCCGACGATTATCTCGTCATTCATATTCTCCTTACTCATTGCAGCCTCTGAAGTGATTAGGGACATTTGGTGGGGCTGTCCTGCGCTGTTATTAACATTGGCAGCATTCTGTTTCTCGGCGTGAGTTAGGTACGGCCTTCGCACACCTGGTTCGATTGGGGCCACGCGGCTGGATCCCGCTAGACGTAGTCTCCCAAGTTGCCGTCTTGCTTTAGCTTCAGCCAGCAGCTTGACGGGGTTAACTGCTTCAACGTCCGACACACGGAAGAAGTAGAAACCGCGCCCGTCGATTGTCGGTCCGCAAACAGGCCAGACACCTGCCGACGTCAGCAGATTTCGTGCAACCGAGTGAGGTGTCTGAAGCCGGCGGGCTATTTCTGAAGTCCGAACATACGTCGCCTTAAAGTGTTCGACCGTTTCCCGTGAGACCAGAAAGCCGGGGCGCAATGAGGGAGTCGCCTTCTTCGCTGGAAGGAGGCCTTTATCTTTCAAGAAAAAAGCTACCTTGGGAGTTACGCCGATTAGTTTAGCCGCATCAGACAAGTAAATAAGATCACCCTTTCTCATGCGACTCATATAGTCAGCGTAAAATTTGGCCTGCTCTGCGGGGAATATCAGCCCTTTAATTCCTAGCTTGGGCTTTATTGCGCACGGCATGATCTCGCCATTCAATACCGCCTTGATAAACTGACCGAATTTGCATCCATCGCGAGCCGCGGGCTTGAATGCTGCATCGAAGTTAACTATCTCGTCCCTAGCGCTACTCTGTTTCACATGAGCCCTGAGTTTTTTCAGTAGATCCGAAACGGACCTCTTCGTAAACAGCCACGAATTATTGTTCCGCATTGCGCGCCGAGTTGGGACCAAAGTCATCGAAGTAGACCGGCTTGGGTTAGAAAAAGTAATCGATAAGCCATAAGTGCTGAAACACAGACTTGGATCAGCTTGCCATGGGCGGAATCCTGCGAGCCCAAATTGAGCGTTCAACTCTAGCCCTTGTCGTATGTATCCGACATCGAAGCTATTCCGCCCGGTTTGTCAGGCTTCTCGAATTATTAAGATGGTACGTCGCTCCATAGTTGAATGGTTCCGTCATCACTACCTGTAGCAACATTTCTGCCATCTGGAGAGAATCGAACAGCTAACGCAATTATCAAGTTTCCCAAGAGTACTGATTTTACCGCTTTCAACATCCCAAATACTGACAGTGCCATTCCAACCCGCTGAAGCTAGGCTTCGTCCGTCTGGGGAGAACATCGCTAGGAAATAAAACCATCAAATTTTCCAAGAACACGGGGCACGCGCGTCTTAACATCCCAAAGGCGGGTTTAGAGGAAGGCTGTTTTCCAAATTGGAATGTCGAAACGGGTCAAATGCGTCTCTTGGGAGAGCTGGACGGGCAAGTACTGTCGGTTGCCTTCTCTCCCGACGGTCGACTAATCGCTTCTATGGGGAACGACCGGGGCCCGAATCAGATTACTCAAACTTCATGGGCTTGATTCCGGTTTTATGGTGCCAAATTCCGGCTTTATGATGCACCCTACACTCGACTTTCATATCTCGTGCCGGTTTGAGAGGGCCTTATCCATCGTCACTTCGTCAACGTATTCCATGTCGCCGCCCACCGGCATTCCCATGGCGATACGCGTTACTCGCAGACCAAGCGGTTTTAGCAGACGGCTAATGTAGTTTGCCGTTGCTTCACCTTCAGTGTTTGGGTTTGTCGCGAGTATCACCTCCTGAACCTCCACCCCAGCATTGTTTTCGGTTTTGAAACGCGGCAGCAGGTTTGCCAGTCGTAGTTCGTTAGGGCCCACATGCCGCATCGGCGACAAGCTTCCGTGCAACACGTGATAAAGACCTTTGAAGCTGCGAGTCTTTTCTACAGCAACGAGGCTGTGAGGTTCTTCGACAATGCAAATGACCGAACGATCGCGCGAAGGCGACGAGCAGAAGCGGCAGGGATCGATTTCGGTAAGATTGTTACAGACGGAACAGAGGATGATGCGTTGCTTAACTTCACGAAGGGCCGCTATGAGCCGCTCAACTTCAGCTTCGGGAGTCCGCATCAGATGAAACGCGAGCCGTTGCGCTGACTTGTGCCCAATGCTGGGTAGCCGCTTCAACTCGTCAATCAATTTTGTTACTGGTTCAGCGTATTCCAACATTGCCGATTTCCAATTGCCGATTGCCGATTAGTGTTTAAATTGCCAATCACTTTGTCTGGCAAGCGCAATCGCCAATCGGCAATTGGCAATTGGCAATCTGTTTAGCCCAGTAGGCCGCCGAGCCCGGGTGGCAACATGCCGCCCAGTTTTCCTTTCATCGCCTCATCCACTTTGCGGTTTGCTTCATTGATCGCGGCGAGGATCATGTCCTGCAGCATCTCAACGTCGCCATCCTTCACGGCTTCCGGATCGATCTTGAGAGAAATGATTTCGTGATTACCTTTCATGGAAACGTTGACGACGCCACCGCCTGACGATGCTTCTACTCGCAGCTCCTCCATCTCCTTCGACATCTTTTCCTGCATCGACTGCGCCTGCTTCATCATCTGTTGAATATTGAATCCACCAGGAAATTTCATTGCACTTACCTCGCTAGATTTGATTTGACCAGACTCTTTGGGTGAAAAGCATCCTAGCTTTCATTAAGTGGTTCGTCAAAGATGAGACTTCACTTAGTACTTGTCGTACTCTCTAAACCTCTTTACTGTGAGAATGTCTCTTGTAAACAACGCTCTCGCCACCATACCCATGGCTTCCGACGAACTCATCCAGACAGATCGCAGCCTGGCTGCAAGAATCAATCTGTATTACGATCTGCAACCGTCGGAGCTCCGCCCCGCACCGTTGCTCATCGCACTTCACGGTTACGGAGCAAACAAGCGTCAAATGATGCGCGAGGCGCGAAGGATGGCGCCACCCAGCTTTGCGATCGCGGCCGTGCAGGGCTTTCATCAACATATAAAAGAACCTAAAGAAGCAGGTGGCCCCCTCCGCTTTGGCTTTGGTTGGTTAACAAACTTTCATCCGGAAGAGTCAGTTGCGATTCATCACCAGGCCGTGCTGGATTTGATGGAAACTCTAACCGCAGAACGCGTCGCCGATCCTCAGAACATCTTCCTGCTCGGCTTTTCTCAATCGTGCGCACTTAATTATCGTTTCGCTTTTACCCATGCCGATGTCTTGCGAGGCGTAGTCGGAATCTGCGGCGGATTGCCAGGCGATTGGGAATCTAGTCAGAGTTACAAAAAGACCGGCGCCGCCGTCTTTCATCTGGCAGGAAACCAGGACGAGTTTTATCCTCCTGAGCGAGTCGGTGATTACGCTGAGCAGTTACGCTTGCGCGCGAGCGACGTTACGTTCAAAGGATATGAAGGTGGTCACGATTTTGTACCTGAGATGAGCGGTGATATCCGCGAGTGGTTGGAATTGAAAGTGGCTTGATGGAGTATATGACCGCATCTCGCTTCAGACTTCCGTGTGCCCTCGCGCTGCTGTTGCTTGCGTTTAGCGGCTGCCAGAGACATTCCGGGTCCAGCGGATCAGCGAGCGCAGTGCGAGTGCCGCCGCGCTCAACCGAATGGCCGCTTCCTCAAACCGCCTCGCCGCAACTAAGGCTCTTTCTCGCCAGCACTATCGAACAAACTGGTATTACGACCGGCTACGATCCGGCTTACGTCCGCCTTGATTATCCGGGCGGGGACGTGCCTCAGGAGACAGGAGTTTGTTCGGACGTAATCGTCCGCGCATTTCGCAAGGCCGGAATCGATTTGCAGAAGAGAGTTCACGAAGACATGAGCGCCGCCTGGTCGGCTTACCCGCAGCGCTGGGGAAATGCGCGACCGGATAGCAACATCGATCATCGCCGCGTTTTGAACCTCATGACTTTTTTCTCGCGCCAGGGCAAGGCGCTGCCGACGTCGACAACTCGTGATGATTATCTACCAGGCGACATCGTAGCCTGGGATCTTGGCGCAGGAGTTCCTCATATCGGCATTGTCAGTAACCTGGTCGCGGAATCTCCCCAACATTTTTTGATAATCCACAACATCGGCGCGGGCACGAGGGCCGAGGACGTCTTGTTCAACTGGAAAATCACCGGTCACTATCGCTACTTCAACTAGTATCCTGATGAATGTGCATCAGTCTCATGCTATACATGCGCCTACGATCATCGGGGATTATCTGGCTCACCCGATAAACATCTCGACCTATCCACGCGAGGAAAGATCTATGAAGCGAACTGCCCGAACAGTCACTGCTGTGTTGCTCGCAGTATTAACCATGCTTCCGGCGCTTGAGGTGCAGGCGCAACAGTCGCGCGAGAACAAACGCAACGCAAAGATCGTTTCCGCGGTGAGAGCCGTAATTGATGCCCAGCGAGATGCGTGGAATCGCGGCGATGTGGGCGGCTACATGGATGGCTATGAACGCTCCGCTGACATCACTTTCATTTCGGGCGACAGTCTTACGCGTGGCTGGCAAACGGTTCACGATCGCTACCAGAAGAATTACAACTCTCGGGAGAAGATGGGAACCCTCACCTTTTCTGACTTGGAGACCACAGTCTTGAGTCCTGACACCGTAATGGTCCTGGGTCGTTGGCATCTCCAACGAAGTGGGGATCAACCACATGGTCGTTTCACTCTGATCTTCAAGCGCACCAAACAAGGCTGGCGCATCATTCACGATCACACGTCATCGGCTTCATAAAACCAAACTCAAAAGGAGCTGGAAATGAAAAACATCAATCTGGGAAGAGTCCTACTCGGAGGGTTGCTGGCGGGTTTGATCCTAAATGTGGGTGAGTTCCTTCTTAACGACGTGATCCTTGGTACGCAGATGCGAGAGTTCTTTGCGCGGTATGGGATAGCTGACCCCGGCGTATCATTCATGGTTGCAGCGGTGACGCTGACATTCGCAATAGGTGTCGTGCTGGTG
>JBPCMI010000146.1:0-9990 GCA_051002415.1 Pyrinomonadaceae bacterium | reverse complement strand
GCTTAGGTCCGAGACTAGTGACGTAGTCGCATCGGTACCCGTCGCTGATACTACCCAGACCGTTGTTAATAAGACGCAGGAACCTGCGCCTGTCGCGACTGAGAGGCCTAAGACAAATTCCGCCAGGGTGCGACGCAGCGCCGCGAAGTCTCGTCATTCAAACGTGCGACCAAATTCCCAGCGCGTCGCTGCGTTGTCTGAGACCGAAGTTGCCACTGATTTCATGCCCATCGGTTACGTCAACTCAGCAAGCCTGCAAGATAGTGGCTCCATTGTGCGAGTTGAGCTGCCTCGCTCAACGATCGTAAGCATGGGTTTTGCCGTAAACATGGATCGCTACGGCGAGCGCGTAAAAGCAGACGTGCTGATGGGGGCTGATGGATTGGCTCGTGCTATTCGTTTCGTGCAGTAGCGCGCGTAGATTTGCAACTATTACCGGGCCACTCGCCCGTCACAAAGGAAAAGCTATGAATAGAACAACTCGATTACTTTGCGGAGTGGCCCTGGGAGCTTTTGTGCTCGGCAACGCAGTTTTCGCCAACGGCCAGGAGAAGCAAGCTGGTGCGGAACGTGCCAAGGTTGAACACGATCTTCTGATTCAGGGACCGATGGGCCCGACGCCGCCACCTTATGGTGATTTCGTTTTCATCTCCAATGAGATGAGTTACGACGGCAAACGCGTGACCGGAGCGCCTTACTCGGCTCAGGCCGTAACCGAAAGTACGCAAACGCTGAGCGACGGGAATCGCATTGTGCGTAAGTCGACCGCGACACTCTACCGAGACAGCGAAGGGCGGACGCGAAGAGAGCAGACCTTGAAGGCAATCGGTCCGCTTTCGGCCGATGGAGAACCGTCGCAAACAATTTTCATCAGCGACCCGGTAGCTGGTGTGGACTACTCGCTCGACACGCGCAGCCAAACAGCTCGTAAGATGACGCCGATGCGTTTCAAGTTTGAGATGAAAACTCCGGCCCCATCGGGAGACAAGCCTCCGGCGATGTTTGAAAAGAAGTTTGACCGGATCCAGATTGAGAGAGCAGAGATTGATCGCAAGATAGCGGGTAGGCCGGTTGTGATGGAGTGGCATAGCGCGCGGGAAGCGAAAGCCAAACAGGAATCTCTTGGAAAACAGCTCATCGAAGGCGTTGAAGCGGAAGGCACTCGCAGCACGCTAACGATTCCGGCGGGCGAAATCGGCAACGAGCGGGCCATCGAGATCGTGAGCGAGCGTTGGTATTCGCCGGAACTGCAAACTGTCGTGATGACTCGGCACAGCGATCCGCGTTTTGGCGAAACGACTTACAAGCTGACGAATATCAGCCGCACGGAGCCCGATCGGTCGTTGTTTGAGCTTCCTGCTAATTTCACGTTGAAAGAGGAAACGATGCTACCGCGCGTGCGAATGAAAAAGTCGGCTGACATGCAATAACTCCGGAGGTAGCGCCGCTGCCGGGTTTTCCGGAAGAGTTGGTGCTACCACAACAAAAATGGCCACTCGAAAGGGATCTCGAGTGGTTATTTTCATTTGCAGCAGCGGTAGCTCACAACGCCCAGCGGTAAAAGGCTCGCCTATTCGCCCTTCGGGCTAACCGGCTGAAGGCGGTAGCGTGATGGAGCTACGATTCCGGTTACCTGAGCTAGTCTTCTTCTTCGCCGCCGCGAATCCTGCCTTCAGCCCGCGACTGCTCCACAATCTTGTGCGAGAGATTTCCCGGCACCGGATCGTAGTGAGAAAACTGCATGTGGAACGAACCACGCGCGCCCGTAATCGAATTGAGCGTCGATTGGTAATTCAGCATTTCTGACATCGGCACCTGGGCCTTGATCAGTTGTAGCTTGCCACTCGCCTCCATCCCCTGCACTCGCCCGCGGCGCGAATTGAGATCGCCCATGATGTCGCCGCTGTTTTCCTGCGGCGCCGCGATTTCCACGTCCATGATCGGTTCGAGAATCGAGGGCTTCACTTTCTCCATCGCGGCGCGAAATGCCTTTCGGCCGGCGGCGCGAAACGAATGTTCGTCGGAGTCCACATCGTGATAGGAGCCATCAATCAATTGCACTTTGAAATCCACGAGGGGATAACCCGCGATGGCTCCGGACATGGCCGCTTCCACAATCCCTTTCTCAATTGCCGGGCGAAACTGTTGCGGCACGGCGCCGCCAAAAATCTTGTCTTCGAAAACAAAACCGCCGCCCCGGGGAAGGGGTTCAAAGACCACCTTGCAGTCGCCAAACTGCCCGCGACCACCGGTCTGTTTCTTATGCCTTCCTTGTACTTCCGCGCGCTGGGTGATGGTTTCCTTGTAAGGAACTTTCGGCGGGTGCAGCGTGACTTCTACGCTGTAGCGCTTCTTCAGTTTTTCGACGACCGTCTCCACGTGAAGTTGTCCGGAGCCGGATAGCAGGAATTCCTTCGTTTGGGAATCGCGAGTGAAGTGCAGCGCCGGATCTTCTTCGAGGATCTTATGCAAGGCAACGCTGATTTTCTCCTCGTCCTGACGCGATTTCGGCTCGATCGCAAATGCAATTGCCGCTTCCGGATATTCCACCGGGTCGTAAACAATCTGCGCCTGCTTGTCGCAGAGCGTATCCCCAGTTCGCGTTTCTTTGAGTTTGACGCAAGCAATGATGTCGCCTGCGTGAGCCTCGCTGATCTTGTCCAGCTGTTTCCCCTGAATTATGTGGAGTGCGCCGAGGCGCTCCATTGTGCCGTGGCTTGAATTCAAAACGTTGGCATCACCCTGCAAGTGACCGCTAATTACTTTCATTACGTTGATGCGACCGGCAAAGGGATCAGCAACCGTGCGAAAGCAATAAGCGGAAAAGGGCTCGCTATCATTGTAACGTCGCGCGATGCGCTCGGCATTGGCGCCACCATCTACCGGGCGACCATATTCCGCCTCGTGGTGCGCGGGATCTGGCGCGAACTCAACGATGCCATTTAGCAAAGCTCTTAATCCCACGAGGGTTGTCGCTGACACTGCATAGACCGGACAAAGTTTGCTTTGCGCAATTGCCTTATTAATGTTTGGCAGGATGTCCGACTCTTCGAGCGTGCCATTTTCAAAATACTTCTCCATCAACGCATCGTCAGATTCAGCAACCAACTCGATCAATCGCTCGCGTGTCTTTTCCACTACCTCACGGCCGTCGCTGGGAATCTCGATTTCCTTGGCTTGCCCGTCCGCCCCGAGCTCGTAAGCTTTCATATGGACAACGTCGACGACGCCGCTAAAGTCCTTTTCTTTGCCAATCGGTAAAGTAAAGGGAATGATGGCGCGGCTAAAAGTTTTCTGCGCGCTCGCGAGGGCGGCGCCGAAGTCGGCGTGTTCTTTATCGAGTTTTGTAATCACCATAAAACGCGGGACGAGAAATTCATTCGCGTAGGCCCACGTCTTTTCCGTCTGCACTTCAGTTCCCTTAACCCCATCCACTACCGCCACCGCGCAATCAGCGACGCGCAGAGCCGGACGAGAATGGGTTACGAAAGCAGCGTATCCCGGCGTGTCTATAAAATTGAGCTTCGTGTCCTGATGATCTAAATGGGCGAGTCCGATATTGAGGGTAATCTTCCGGGCGATGGAATCTTCTTCATGGTCAGTAACGGTGGTGCCTTCATCAACCTTTCCCCAACGAGGCGTTTCGCCGGCGACGTAGAGAAGCGAACTTACCAGTTGCGTCTTCCCTGCGTCGCCATGTCCAATGACCGCAAGGTCGCGGATTGCTTCTGTCGCATAGGTTTTCATAAAAGATTCCTTTCAGGTGTGCGAATTTGAGCGAAGGGTACCGGGAATGCGGACATCGGTGCCCGCCTCAATCGTCCTGCAGAGGCAAATCCTTGCCTGCACTTGTGCTCCGGATTGGGAGTAATTTATCCGAGGGAGAAAGGTAAACGCAAGTTGACCGAGTTTCGAATTGCGGGTCGTCTACAGTCGCACACACGCCAAGACGCAGAGTCGCCAAGACGCCAAGCTATAAAAACAAGACAGTAGTATTGAGGTGTCCTTTTGTTCAATTGTAAGGATCAGGTGGCGACTGCGGGTGCCGAATCTGGTTTGTTCCTCACTTTGGTTTTTTCTTGGCGTCTGGCGACTCTGCTTCTCGGCGGTGAACATACTTTTGAATGTCTCCGTTTGGCGGCTGAAACAAGCCATCTCTTTTCGCTTCCCTCGCATCGTAGTAACCGGAAATAGCAAGCGATTTGGAGAGAAGTATTATGCTTTATAAGAACTTGGTTACGTTTTTTATTGCCGTCGTCGTGACGCTGGTTGTCAGTGTCGCCGCGTTCCCTGGGACGACCCACAACAGTGACAAAGACGCGGTCCAACGCAAGGTTTTGACTCCGATAAATCTGGCGATTTTGATTCAGGACGATTTGGTTTCTCAGGTAGGAAACGAACTCGACGAAACTCGAGATTTCATTCGTTCACTCCCGGCGGGTTCCCAGGTGATGGTTGGTTACATTACTACCGGAACGCTGCAGGTGAGACAGCCATTCACTACCGACTTGGACAAAGCAGCAGGTTCGTTGCGCACGATCATGTCGAGCACAAGTGCGTCGGCTTTCAATCCGTACGTCGAAGTAGTTGAAGCGTTGCGGAAATTTGAAGCCGGCAAGGGTAAGAATGTCTTGTTGTTGATTTCGGATGGCTTGGATACGTCTCGTGGTTTTGATTCAAGCGCTGCCGGCAACACGCTCGATTTGCATCGCGCAATTGACAATGCTCGTAAACGCGATGTTGCTGTCTACACGTTTTATGCGCCATCCGTTGGTTTGACGAGTCAAAACCGCATGGCCGTCAGCTATGGTCAAAGTTCTTTGAACCGGCTAGCGAACGACACGGGCGGCAAAGCGTTCTTCCAGGGAAGTGGCTTCGTAAGTTTCAATCCTTACTTCCGAAAGTTGCGGGAAGCGCTTAACGAACAGTACGCGAAAGCTTACTAACGAAAAAGAAACGCCAGGGTGCTTAGCCCTTGAGTAGAAGTCTACTACGCCGTCAGGCCTTAAGCCCTGGCGGCGTTTTGGCAATCGAATGTGCTTTGCCAGTGCCAAGAACGGATGGTAAAGTTGCCCAGCACGCGACTAGTACCTCGTGAGAAAAACGCACAAGATGAGTGAATGAACTGGAGTCCGGGAGTCACTGGTTATGACTCTCGCTTAGATCACACCGGCACCGTGCGCGAATACTGTCTAATTGTAGAAGGGGCCTACCTATCGGAATCTGATGCTGAACACGCCCTGCGAGATCCTTTTCTCGAAGATTGGGTCGAACAGACCGGTCACTTCAAAATCCATAACATGGACGAGATACAAATCACGCCGGGCGTTACGCTTGGATCTCTCGGTATCGTCATGCTGGATGATCGCATCTTCGAAATCGCCAGCGTAGACGGCGAGCATCCCTTAACCGAGCACAAGGCAAAAGGTGTCGCTGAAGCGTTGCGCCGCCAGGACATGTTCGAAGAAATTAAGGTTGAGCCACGAGGTGAGGAGAACGAAAGCATTTCACTCGGCAACCACGAAAGCGCAGGTCGAGATGAAACCAGCCTTTGAGTTTCTTGATGGGCGCGTCTTCGTCGTAATTGGAGACATCACGCAACAGCAGGTTGACGCAATCGTTAATGCAGCCAATTCGACTTTGTTAGGTGGAGGCGGTGTTGATGGGGCCATTCACAACGCTGGGGGACCGGAAATTCTCGCCGCGTGCCAAGAACTTCGACGTACCCGTTACCCCAAAGGATTGCCCACGGGCGAGGCCGTGATTACCACAGCTGGAAGCTTGCCCGCTAAGCATGTGATTCACACTGTTGGCCCCATTTACGGGCGCCACAACGGAACCGAAGCCGCACTCCTCGCAGCGTGTTATCAAAACTCACTGGCCCTGGCGGCCAGCCACGCTCTAACCTCTGTAACTTTTCCGTCGATTTCCACCGGAGCCTATGGTTATCCCAAACCTGAAGCAGCAGCTGTCGCTTCAGAGGCCGTTGAGACTTTCCTGCGAAGAGATGAAACGATCCGGCGCGTGTCGCTTGTCTTTTTCCCAAGAGATGCGAAGATTTTCATCGCCAATCAGAAGTTCAGTAACTAACTCTAAGATTAAGTCTTGCTAATTTGAACCCGACGACAAACGAATGATTGAAACGACTGAACTGAAAAAGAAGAACCTAAACAACGAGTTGCCACTTTCGTTGCGGCAATTGGATCGCCTTTCCTGGAACTACTGGTGGAGTTGGGCGCCGGACGGCGCCGCAACATTTCGAGACCTTGACCCAAAGATTTGGGAGGAGTGTGAACACAATCCGCGGCTGCTCCTGGCGCGCACTTCGGAATATCGCCTTGCACAAATGGCGACCGATCCTACTTACATCCTGCGTGTCCGAAAGCTCGTCGAGCGTTTTGACCAATACCTGATCGACGCCCAAGCACGACAAGACGTTTGGAGCCGCGATCCGGCCACGCAATTCAACGCGGATCATCCGGTCGCCTACTTCTGCGCAGAGTATGGTGTTCATAACTCGTTGCCGCTTTATTCCGGCGGCTTAGGAATGCTGGCGGGCGATCACTTGAAATCAGCAAGCGATGTCGGCATTCCGCTCGTTGCCGTGGGCTTGTTGTATCGCTACGGCTATTTCACGCAGCGTTTCAGTCGCGACGGTTGGCAGGAAGAACATTACGGAGACACACATCCCGAGGAGTTGCCGCTGCAGCAGGTCAAGGATGCCGATGCGACGCCACTCGCAATTGAAGTCCTGATTCGAGAACGAAAGGTGCGCGCGCAAGTTTGGCGTGCCGCCGTAGGCCGTGTGCAACTCTATCTGCTTGATACAAACATCCCCGAGAATTCGGAGATCGATCGCCTTGTCACGGGCCATCTTTACGGCGGCGATCGTGAAACTCGAATCGTGCAGGAGATGTTGCTTGGCATCGGTGGCATCCGTTTACTGCGCCGCCTGAAACTGGAACCTAGTGTCTTCCATTTAAACGAAGGCCACTCGGCGTTTCTCACGCTTGAACTCGCGCGTGAGCTGATCAATTCGCGTGGTATCAATTTTGGAGAAGCGGCAAAGTTAGTCCGCCAGCGTTGTCTGTTCACCACGCACACTCCCGTTGCTGCCGGGAACGACGAATTTGCCGCCGAACTTGTGCGGCAATGCTTTGGACCTGAATACGCTAAGGAGTTGGGACTAAGCGACGCGGAGTTTTTTGCGTTGGGACGAGTGGATGCAGCGAACTCAAAAGAGAACTACGGACTAACTCCCCTCGCGATTCGCATGTGCCGGTCGACCAATGGCGTCAGTCGTAAGCACGGCGAAGTTTCGCGCTCGTTGTGGCAAAAGTTATGGCCCGAAAAACCTCTGGCAGAGATTCCGATTACCTACATCACCAATGGGGTGCATGCGCCCACCTGGGTGGCGCCGCTGATTCGCACCCTGTATGAGGAATACGCTGGGGAAGGATGGACTGCAGTAGCGCAGGATCGCGCGCGTTGGGAAGAAGGTATCTCCCGCCTTTCTGATCAGGAACTTTGGACCGCGCATTCGTTGTTGAAGCACCGTCTGATCGCTTTCATTCGTGAGCGCTCTTTTCAGGCGCGCGAGGAGCGCGGCGAGAGTAGTGAATATACCGAATCCGCCCGAAGCATGTTCGATCCACACGCGTTGACGATCGGATTTGCCCGGCGCATCGCGGCGTACAAGCGCTGGAGCTTGCTTCTGACAGATCCGGAACGGTTGCAACGATTGATGAAAGATCCCGAACGGCCGATCCAATTTGTCTTTGCGGGGAAAGCACATCCCCAGGATCAAGGGGCCAAATTAATCCTGCAACAGCTCGCGCGTTGGAAATACGATCCGAATGTGCAAAACCGGGCAGTCTTCATTCAGGACTACGATCAGGAGATCGCCCGGCAACTGGTGCAGTCAGTCGATGTGTGGTTGAACATTCCGCGCCGCCCGCTGGAAGCTTCAGGCACGAGCGGCGAAAAGGTCGCGATGAATGGCGGATTGAATTTTTCAGTGCTTGATGGCTGGTGGCTGGAGGGATACGATGGCACAAATGGTTTTGCTATTGGAGGTACGGCGGTTGAGGGTGAGCCGGAACTGGTTGATTTGGGTGATGCTGACTCCCTCTACCGCGTCCTCGAACAGGAAGTAATCCCCACTTACTACGAACGCGATCAGAACGACTTGCCGCGAAAATGGATTGCGATGATGAAGCGATCGATTATTACCCTCGTGCCCGAATTTAACAGCGACCGCATGGTCGCCGAGTACGCGAGAAAGATTTACAAGTAAGAGGTGTCTTCACCAAGTCAGCAGCAATTTCCCTGGCGACTCTTCTGGGCGCTCTTCCTGGCGGCCGTTTTCTCAGCTCTCGCAATAATCCCTCTTGCCATTGATCTATTCGGGCCGATAATCTCAGCGCAACAGCAATCGGCGCCGCGTCCCTTACCTTTCCCTTTAATAATCGCAATCGGAGTAGTCCAAAACCTATTGCTCATCGCCCTTATGATTTTTGTCGGGCTTAAGTTGGGAAGGAGACTGGGGCTTGGGGCGCCAATACTGGCAGCCCTCGTAGAGGGAAAGAGCCTCGAATCAAGTTGGCGGCGAAGCGTAGTCACGGGCTTGCTCGTCGGCATTGTTGTCGGTGCTGTCCTCCTCGGATTGTTGTTGCTGCTGGTTCCGTTGCTTCCGAATCTCCCATTTGTGGCCGCGGCGAAAGTCGCGATTTGGAAGCGGGTGCTTGCCTGCTTCTATGGCGGGATTTATGAAGAACTTCTGATGCGCTTTTTTCTTTTGACCTTAATTGCCTGGGCTGCGGGGAAGGTCATGAGAGAGCGGGGAAACTTTCTAACATCGCGAGCCTTTTGGATTGCTAACTTTATGGTGGCGATCTTGTTTGGCTTGGGTCACCTGCCCTCGGCTGCCCTCGTGATGCCGATCACACCTTTGGTGGTCGGCGCGGCCCTGACGCTGAATGGGATAGCCGCAATTGCCTTTGGTTTGCTCTATCGGAAGTACGGGCTCGAGTCTGCGATGATTGCTCACTTTGCAGCCGACTTCGCGCTTTACGTCGTGGGCGCATCACTTATTTAATCGCCAAGTCTCGGGCGCTTGACGACTCCGCAAAACGATTTATTGCATCTCGGTACAGTACGGGAGCGGTTAGCGACCGCCTTCGACACCTTTGGCACAATCGATACGTTTAGAAGCTTGTTGGAGTCGGAGGTCGGAAGCCTTCGCTAGTTGAAGGCGGTGGCTACTGCTTCAGTACTGTAACGGCCAATTAGCAATCGGCAATGGGCAATGGGCAATCGGCAATGGCCAATCGCCCGGGTTGGTTATGCTAAACTACGGCCTCGTTCAGTCCGGATCGGATTTCGCACAGAGATTCAGCGCCCGGCGCCCTTATCGCGAGCCCGCCCGCCGTTCTGAGTACACCCTTTCATGAAGTACTGCCCAAGCTGCAAAACGAGATACGAAGATACTGTGGGCTTTTGTCCCACCCATGGCGAGGTATTGGAAGACGACCCTTCGTCAATCGTCGATACTGTTCTGGATGGCCAGTATCAGGTTGAAGCGCTGTTGGGCAAGGGCGGCATGGGCGCGGTTTATCGCGCGCGTCACATCCTCCTGGGCGATCGAGTAGCTATCAAGATCTTGCCGCCCGAAGTGCGCACAAACGCCGAATGGTTGCGACGTTTCCAACGCGAAGGTCAAGCGGCACGACGCTTCCGCCATCCTAATGCAGTGACAGTTTACGATTTGCGCACCACCGCCGACGGCACTGTTTATATGGTCATGGAATACGTCGAAGGACATACGCTCGGAGAGGAGATTAAGCGTCGTGGCCGTTTATCTCCTCCAGAGGTTCTTGACGTGCTTGAGCCAATCATGAGCGTGCTCAACACGGCCCACGCAATGGGTGTGGTTCACCGCGATCTGAAACCCGACAACATCATGATCGGGAATTCGAATGACGGCGAACG
>JBPCMI010000145.1:0-9261 GCA_051002415.1 Pyrinomonadaceae bacterium | reverse complement strand
CTTCGAATCCAGTCTTGTATTTCCAGATCAGTGAGCCATCATTCGCATCAAGGCAGTAGATATAGTGATCTAGACCACTGGCGATGATTTTGTCTCCGGCGATTGTTGGAGTGGCTTTGAGGCTATCTTCAGTTTTGAACTTCCAAATCAAACTGCCGTCGCGTTTATCGAGGCAGTAAAGATAGCCATCAGCCGATCCGAAGTAGACGCGATTCCCGGCCACCGAAGGCTGGCCCGGCCAGCTCGTTCCGCCCCAGCCATCCTTATGCAACCTGCCGGAAATAAGTTTAGTTTCAAATTCCCAAAGGACTTCAAGTGGCCGATCCGGCCAGGGGCCGGTGCCGTAGAAGTTGCGAGTGGGATTTCCTAGCCAAAGTGGGACGGCGTCCGGGACAGGTGCGGGCGCCTTGGGAAGTACTTCGGCTTCAGTCTTTTGCAGGATGCGTCCGCCACATGCCGTACAGGCAAACACGAACGCGAGCGCCGGAATAGCGAGTGAAAGCCGGACAACAACCTTGGCTTTAATCAGGAAGGGCATTTCGTCGCGGGGATTCAGATTATTCAATCAATACTGCCAAAGACGTCAGGATGCAACCGATCCCAACCAATCACCAGAATAAACTACTTCAGCACTGCCGGTAATCACAACCTCCTTGTCATCACGCCAATGAATTTGCACTGCACCTCCAGGCGTTACGACCCCAACCTGCCTGTCAGCTTTTCCATTGATCATCGCAGCGACGGCAGCGGCACAGGAGCAACTCCCGGAAGCAGTGGTCTCCCCGACGCCTCGTTCCCAGATACGTAACTCGAGGTTCGCTCGATCGCGCACCTGGATGTAGGTCACGTTAGTGCGATCCGGAAATTGCGGGTGATTCTCGATCCGCGGGCCGAGCGCACGCCAATCAAGCTCCGAGAAGCTGTCGACGAAAACACAACACACCGGGTTGCCCATCTCCAAAGCTGTGACTCGCACGGTCTGATCGCCAACGACAAGCGGATAGTTAACAACCTGCTCCAGTTTCTCTTCCGTCTTCATTGGGATCTCGTCGCTGGCGAAACGCGGTTGGCCAAGCTCTGAATCGAAGATGAACTTTCCCGGCTGCGGAACTTCACGGATGAAGTAACGCTTGATTCCCGAGCGGGTATGCAAACGCAGCTCATCCGCCTGCCAAAGGTTTTGGTAAAAGAGATAGGCGGCAGCGCAGCGAGTGCCATTACCCGAGAGGGCCGCTTCGCTCCCATCGGGATTGAAGATGCGCACGCCAAAGTCTGCACTTACTTCGAGAGACGGACTGACAACGGCAATGCCATCAGCACCCGCGCCGTAATGTCGATCGCAGATGTGGCGTGCAAAGTCGCCCAGACTGGCAATCGTGGCCAATCGTTCCGCTTCGATCACAATGTAATCGTTGCCGAAACCGTGAAACTTAATAAATCCTGGTGGCATGCGAGTGTTAACCGTTCGCCTGGGCGGCCATCTGTGCGAACCTCCGGGTCAACGCAGGTTCCAAGTTGATCAGACGCTCATAAACAGTTAGCTGACCGCGATGATACATCTCATGCGACATCGCAAAATTTACGACTTTCAGCTTCGGAGTTGGCTTGCCGTCGATTCCTCCCATCAAACCCTGCATCAGATCATTATTCGAGCGCACGTTGGCTTCGCAAACTTCCATGCTGCTGCGCAACAGCTCCAGCAGACCATGCTTGTCAGTAATCGTCTGCGCTTCCGGCGCGTACTCTTTCACATGATCAGCAAACGACTGGCGCCGCATGTTCCCATCGGCGCGCCCCGCTTCACCGATCAGCATTTTCTGCACTTCGACAACATGCTGCAGCAACTCGGCAATGCTGCGCGTTTCCGGCGTGGCGCGAAAATCAAACTTGTCCTCGGGAATTTGTTCAACTTCAGCAATCAACCCCTTGCGATATTCCTTCCAGGTGTCTATCAGCATATCTAGTGACATAAGCGTCTCCTTTTCTTGGGGGGTCAAGATCTTCCGGCGAAGGATGCCAGCAATACCGCGATCGGGTCGATGCAAAGCGCTCGTACTTCTGTGTCTTCCGGGTAATTGTTCACCATAATTGAGAAAACAAGGTTCTCGCCGGCTGCGGTTGTCACGTAACCGGATAAGGTTGCAGCGGAGCTGAGCGATCCCGTTTTCGCGCGCACATTGTTTTCCGCAACGGTGCCTCTCATCCGATTACGCAAAGTCCCGTCAACTCCGGCAATTGGCAGCGCCTCACGAAAAGCAGTCGCGAATCGATGCCGACTCATGTAAAGGAGCAGTTGCACGGACGCCTCTGGTGTAATCATATCGTTACGCGACAAGCCTGAACCGTCTGTTAAGGAGAGCGGACTCAAATTTACGCCGGCTTCTTTCAAAAATTCTTTCACCACTTCAAGTCCAGCTGCTTCATTGGTTCGAATAGTGTTAGTCGCCGTCGGCGGTGGACCCACGGCTTTCCCCAAAGTTCGCAGGATGATTTCCGTGTAAAGGTTTTGACTGGGCTTTAATGTTTGCGCCGCCACAAGACTAAACGGTGGCGACTGCATGCTGGCAATCTCAACTCTCGTTGCAGGTTGCGTCGCCGGCTGCAGACTCAGGAAATTCGCGGGGGGAATAGTTCGCGATTTTCCAGTGATAGTAACGCCGCGTTGGCCAAGAGCAGTTCTCAACAGATAGATGAACAACAGCGCGGGATGCGAGATGCCGATTCCTGCAGTGAAGCCTCGGTCGTCAAGCGGCAAAGAACCGACAATCTCCAATGTGTCTGAGTTCAGAGTGCGGTACATGTTCAAATCGCGTCTGATACCTCGCGGCGAGGTAACGACTCGGTTCACAATTTTAAGCAAAGGATCAGGCGGGCCGGTGGTAATTACAGCAGGCTGGCCCACATCGCTGCCTGGCTTAATCAAGAGATCTAAGGCGTTATCGTTGACGGTTAACGCACTAACTTCGGCGCCGTACCACCACGTCAGGTCCTCCCAGTTCCAACCTGACCCATAAGGCGACCCCTCAAAGTAGGTTTCATCGCCGACTATATCTCCCTCGACACGCTTGACGCCTGCGGCGGCAATCCGCGCTGCAAGATCATTAATACTCTTGAAGTAGTCGCCGTTGTTGAAGCGGGCAGCAATCGAAGGATCGCCCCGGCCGTAAATTGTCAGGTCGCCGCGCAGCACGCCATCGGAATTCGGACGCGAAGGTGCGTAGACTGAAGTTTGGAAACGATAATCAGGAGTCAGTCGATCCATTGCCGCCGCGACTGTGTAAAGCTTCATGTTCGACGCCGGTCGCAAAAGTTTGCGCGCGTTCTCTTCAAAAAGAATTTTGCCACTGTCCAGCGATACCACTTTTATTCCCACGAAAGCCGCATCCAGCTCCGACCGCCGTAGCACATCCCCGATCCTGGTTTGTAATTCCTGAAGGGTTCGCGTCGTCGTTGCTGTGCGGACCGCGGGTGTGGGCGTCGGCGTTGGAGACGGCGTGGTGATCGGTTCCGGAGTTGGCGATGGGGTGGGCGTAGCCGTTGGCGCAACTATCTGCGTGGCTTTGGGCGCGGGCTGCGTAACTTGCCGATCACGTTGTGCGCCTTGACCGAAAGCGTGCGGCCCCATGGACTGAAAGAAGAGCGCGGCAAGCATTAAGAGACTTGCCATTTTTGAAACTCGAAACTGGATCATTGTTGTTTGTTTGGTGACAGGATCTGGTTAAGGAGTGGTTGGGTACTTAATTTATGGCTGCGGGCTGTGTGCCGCTTTCACTTTCTTCATTAGTTCTTCAAAGCGCGGATCTGTTCGTAAACCAGCCCAGTTTGGATCGTTCTCGAAGCAGGGACGATTTTCATTTCCCAGAGCGATCGCGCGAGCTAGCCAGGTAAACGCTTCGTCGCGTTTCTCTTCGAGCGCATAAACCGAAGCGACTGAATAGGCGATATCAGGATCAACTTCCGCGTTGCGAATTACTCCGTCTGTTAGTTGCGCCAACCCCTCTGCATGTTTGCCCTGGGCACTTAAGAACATAGCCATGAACGGTCGCACTCCGTGCATGTTTGGATGCTTGGAAACTACCTGCTGCATTAGCTCAGCAGCGGCGTCCGTATTACCCGTGTAATACAAACCCAGCGAGCGAAATGTCTTTACCAGCGGATTCTCCGGTTCGCCGACATTGTCCAGCTGCCTGAAGGTCTCTTCGAAGTGACCCATGTACATGTGAACAATGGCGCGGTTGTAGCTCGCCACGACATGAGCGGCCGGGTCAAGGCGAACTAGCCGATCGTAACTGCGCAGGGCACGTCCGTATTCGCCATCGAGGCGATGCAAAGTAGCTTTGACAAAGTGCACCACCGGTTCGTCAGGAGCCTCGCGGCGTGCGCGCGTTACCTCTTCCCGAGCCTTCTGCTTTTCACCGCGCCACATGTAAACGAAAACCATTAACATGCGCGCTTCGATCAATAGCGGATCGATGGCGAGTGCCTTATGAAACGCCACTTCGGCTCGCTCGAAGTCTTCGGCGCCGCCCAGGCCCTTAAACACACGGTTTACATAAGCAGCGCCCAGTCCATCGTGAGCGAGCGCAAAATTCGGATCCAACTCGACCGCGCGTTGGAAGTGTTCGATGGCGGCGCTGCAGTCCTCAGCCGCAATAGTGCGGAAGATAAAGCGCGCGAACAGATCTCTGCCGCGCAAGTACTGCTCGTATGCGGTGGCATTTTCTGTTCTGGGCTTGGCGATGTCCTCCTGCTCGGCGTTGGTCAGCTCGAGCCGCAGGCCTTCAACAATGCGCTGGGCAATCGTATCTTGGACAACGATGATGTCCGCAGCAGAGGTATCGATGCGATCGCTCCAGAGAATTTCGCCGGACTCGACGTCGAGAAGTTGCGCTGTTACGCGAAACCGCTCCCCAGCATGCATGAAACCGGCGGTCAACACCGCACTGACATTTAACTCATGACCGACGTCTCGGGAATCGATCTGTTGACCCTGATACTTCGAAATTACTGACGAAGGGCGCACAACGAGTGATCGCACGCGAGCTAGCTCCGTAATCACTGCATCAGCGAGTGAGAACTCGTAAAAACTCGATGCGGGATCGTTGCTCAGGTTGCGAAACGGGAGGATCGCCAGACTCTTCTTATCCTGGTCCGCCATCGTCGTGAAAGGCGTCTCATGAACACCCACTCTGGTAGGAGTAGCAAAAGTAGGCGAGGTCGTTGGCGCTTCCGATCTTCCGATCGACTTTAACCAACGCATCGCTTTTGACATCGAGCTCTGGCCGCCAAGATGTCGCGCTGGTTCCGGCGTCAATGCGGGATAAGAAACGCCTTCCGACACCTCTTGGAGCACGCTGCGTAATTCTTCGCGCATCTCTTCCATCTTTTGATAACGATCGCGGGGCTCTTTAGCCATGCTGCGATCCAGAATCTGCTGTAGTCGCGGAGGAATCGGCTCTTTGCGTAAGTTAGCGACTGGGGGCGCAGCGTCGTGCAAGACAGCGTGCCGCACATCGATCGTGGTTTTGCCGCGGAAAGGCCAGGTTCCCGTTAGCATCTCGTAAAGCAAGACTCCGGTAGAAAAAATGTCTGCGCGTTTGTCTACTCGATCGCCGCGCGCTTGTTCCGGCGCGGCATAGGTAGCCGTGCCGTAGGGAACTCCGACCTCAGTCAATTCGGTGCGATGAATACCGGTGGCGCCCGCTTCCTCATCGTCAAGCAGCTTAGCCAAACCAAAGTCGAGAATCTTCACCTGTCCGGAAGGCGCGACCATTACGTTTCCCGATTTGATGTCGCGATGAATGATGCCGCGCGCGTGAGCCGCAGCGAGAGCGTCGGCAACCTGGATGGCAATCAGCAGCGTACTCTTTAATTCGAGGGGCCGCCCACCAACTAGCTGGCGCACGTTGCGCCCCTCGATGTGCTGCATCGCGATAAAGTGCACACCTTCGACTTCGTCGAGATCAAAGATAGTGCAGATGTTCGGATGATCAAGGGACGAGGCGAGCCGTGCTTCACGTTCGAAGCGTTTCAGATTGGCTTCTTTGGAGGTGAGCTCAGGTGGCAGGACTTTGACGACGACCGAGCGGCCCAGCTTGATGTCCGTTGCTCTGTAGACTGTGCCCTGCCCGCCCGCGCCGAGCTTTTCCATGATCCGATAACTGCCGAGAGTTTTGCCGATCATCGAAGACCGATTAGTCGAATGAGTTAACTAGTTCCGCGGCGTCCGCCGTCGCCGTTCCCACTTTGCCAACCACAATGCCGGCTGCATGATTCGCCAGTCCCGCGGCTTCGATCAAAGATGATCCCGCTGCGAGAGCCGCCGCCAAAGTTGCAATTACCGTGTCGCCAGCGCCGGTCACATCATAGACTTCACGTGCCGCTGTGGCGACATAAACCGGAGCGCCGGAACCTTCCAGTAGCATCATGCCGCGGTCGCCACGTGTGATCAGAACGGCATCGCAATTGAGCTCAGTGCGAATGCGATTAGCGGCCTCGTGCAATCCTTCGTCCGTGTCAGCTTCGAGATTTGCCATGCGCAGCGCTTCATGATGATTCGGTGTTACGAGAGTGGCTGGGCGATAGGCGGCGAAGTTGCGCAGCTTGGGGTCGACCAACACGGGAACCCGTTCATAGGCGATGGGAAGAATTTTCTCGAGAATGCGAGGCGTGACTACGCCCTTATCGTAATCAGAAACAATCAGAGCGGCGGCATTTTCCAGCGCCGCTTCGAGCGCTTCTATGATTCTTGATTCGGTCTGACCGTTTACCGGCGTGCGCAATTCGCGATCGGCGCGAACCACTAACTGACTATGCGCAATGATGCGCGTCTTTACCGTGGATGGCCGATGTTCATCAGTGATCAGATATTCATCGTGACCGGATCCGGTTTCACGCAAGTTTGCTCGCAAACGTTCACCGGCCGCGTCGTTTCCCACAACTCCCACCACAGCACCACTCGCGCCCAGGGCTAGAAGGTTGGCCAGGACATTGGCGGCGCCGCCGAGATGAGCAGACTCGCGCCGGATGTCCACTACCGGAACGGGTGCTTCCGGCGAAATTCGCGTCACGTCGCCCCAAACAAATTCGTCGAGCATGACGTCGCCCAGCACCACGACCTTCCGGCCACGCATGGATCCAACCAACTGTTCTGCTCTCTCTCGTGACAGCATTTCAATTGTCAGCTTCGAATTTGGCACTTTGTGCTTTGTTCCTGGTTCTTTGATGCGAGCATCTTAATGTCTTGAACTTTGCGAAATAACTTCCGCAAGCGGACGAAGTACAAAGTACAAAGCACAAAGTTCTTGTTCTTAAGTGCTTTGTCCCAGGACTCGATCGACAGCGGCGATCACCCTTTCAGAAGGTACGCGCAAGATACATTCAGGCTGAGCAAACTTCTCACAGTAGTAGCCATGACACGGCTGGCACTCAAGTTCTTCGAATACTACCTCAGCTGCAGCGGTGGCCCATGGGCTCCAATGCGAGGTGTTTGAAGAACCAAAAATTACGACCGCCGGTAACTCAACCGCCGCTGCAATGTGAGCGATGCCGCTATCGTTTCCCACAAATATCCGTGCGCGGGATGCTAACGCCGTCACTGCAGGTAGAGAAAGATCACTGAAAGCAATTACTGGAACCAGGGAAAGAGCTTCGATCCAGTCTGCAAGCTCTGATTCTGCTGGTGTGGTTATCACTACGACAGCAAACCCTCGCTCGTAAAGATGGTTCGCAACTTCTGCAAACCTATCCGTGGCCCATTGCTTAGTCGCAAACGCAGCCGCCGGATGTATCAAAGCCAGTGGCTGCTGCTCATTCCACCCCGCTGCTCGCAAGCGCGCTGCGATGCTGGCAGCCGCATGTTCCACTACTGCAAGTTGAGTTCGCGGGCGATCGGTTACCGGAACCCCTGTCCAACCCAACAACGCCAACTGTTGTTCAACTGAATGCGTCTTAGCGCGCTTCCACAACAGTAACGGCGATGGCGCTAGATGCGTATAGAGGCGCCGGTACTGATAAGTTTCCAGACCGACTCTCCGAGTAGCACCTGAGGCACGCGTGAGTAGTGTTGCGGTTGTGCCGCCGTGCAGGTTGTAGACCACGTCATAACGCAAGGACCGCAATTGGCGCATGACGCGCGCGCGCGCCACATTGCTGTTACGTTTAAGCGTCAGGACGTTATCGATGTAAGGAAATCCTTCCAACACTGGAGCAACCCAATCTTCCAAAAGAATGTCGATGCGCGCGTGGGGAAGAAAACGTTTTAAAGCGTAAAGCGAAGGAGTAGCTAAGACGGTGTCACCGATTGAACGGAGCCTGATGAGAAGTACACTGCGTACGTCCGTCCAGTCCCAGAGTGCTGGACCGAGCGGTTTCGGCTCTTCTTCAAGGCGCAGACCATGCATAGCCGTCGCGCGCAGGTGAGGAGAAGACTCAACGATGTCGCGCAGGCTCTTCATCTTGGCTTGAGTCTTCGATCGTTGCTTCGTCGATCAACATAACAGGGATGTCATCGCGAATCGGATAGACGCGTTTACAAGAGACGCATTTTAAGGCGCTGCCATCCGGTTTCAATTCCACTGTCGCTTTACAAGCGGGACAGGCAAGAATGTCTAAGAGATCCTGACTAAGTGCCATAGAAAGCCTTTCTGAACCTGATTTAAACCGGCATCAAGGAGTGAATGACGAAAGTAGCTCTCGGTAGCGCAAAGCTTATCATAGGACCTTTGAGCTTTTGCAGTGCGTTTGGAGTGCGCCGACGAGTCGGCGCTTTCCCATCGCGCTTCTTCGTCTTCCGGCAAAAAGCGGCAACAAGTTTCCGCACTCCGAAAGAGTAGTTCGGTATCCGCTCACCGCTACGGTCGCTTGTCGCACCTTCGCATTTAGGCTAGCGTTACCACACCAACCTAATGAGCACCGCAGTCGAGGAAAAGAAGAAGCGTGTAACTGCCACCAGCGCCTGGCGCGATGCCCGCGAATTGATTTGGACGCATCGCTACCGGCTCGGAATCGGCATGGTGCTGATGATCATCAATCGCCTGGTCGGTCTGATCCTGCCTGCAAGTTCCAAGTATTTAATCGACGACGTGGTCCTCAAACAACGCAGCGACTTACTAGTTCCGCTCGCATTGGCGGCCGGAGCCGCAACCATCGTTCAAGCCTTTACCTCGTTCACCCTCGCGCAAGTCCTCGGCGTGGCGGCCCAGCGCGCCATCACCGAGATGCGCAAACGAGTCCAGGAGCACGTGGCGCGTTTACCAATCA
>JBPCMI010000144.1:0-7020 GCA_051002415.1 Pyrinomonadaceae bacterium | reverse complement strand
GATGCGCGCAGCGCGTCTCTCGATCGCAGAAAGGTCCGGCATTTATTCTTGATCAAACTAAGCGGAGCTACCTGACTTCGAACAACTCAATTCCGGCGAGTTTCCAACTATCACCTGTACGAGCAAGTAATAAGAGTGCTGTTCCGGATCGTTCCTGGCCTAACTGTTTGGCGTTGATGCTAACGTCAACCGCCATCAAGTTGGCATCCAAAAGCTCCGTGCGGAGCACGCGGGTTTGCCAAACTTCCGGTTGGCTGCCGATGATGCCGCCGACAAATCGCACGAGCTCACCGGGAATAATCCTGGCTTCGATCTCAACCTTCTTTCCGCCCACGATTGCCTGATCGAACTGCTTGATGAAGGCGCGAGCAGATTCATCGATCGGGGGCGGCGTACCAGCTTCTGCAGTGATGCGAGCTGCGCGCGCAGCCAACGAAGATGCATACTCCGCATCGGCACGAACGCCTTCAGTAAAACGCTTCGCGGCTTCCCCACCCTGCCCACGCTTCAAATGAATTTCGCCAAGTCCGATTGCGCTCCACGCGAGGGTGCTGGGTGTCGGCAGGGGATCTTCCAAAGCGGATCGGAAAAGCTTCTCTGCCTCGTCCGTCTTGTTTTGCGCCAGCAGCGCGCGAGCAAGAATGATGCGCGCTTCTTGTAAGCCAGGCTCGCGTGCCAGCAGCTCACGGGCAGCGGCTTCTGCTTTGACAAAATCCTGTGCGCCAAGCAAGCGCGAACCTTCTGCGAGCGTCTCGGCGAGCTCACGCGTGCGGGGCATTACATCGTTGGTGTAATCGGTTTGCGCGTAGAATTTTTCCGGATCAACTTCGACGCGCACAACTCGTCCGGCAGTTTTGAATCTTGCTTCACCAAAGCTTCGCGCCGAAACAGTCGCCTCAACTGGCACTCGCTCCCCGCGGTCGGTGGTGGCTGTAGCTGTGACGGTGACATCACTTGAACCATCGTTGCGCAGAGCTGAGACCCATTCACCGCCTCGCTGTTGTGCCAAGCCAATCATCAAATCCAAATCTGTGACGGCGTCCAGCTGCCGAGTGAGAAGCGTCTTAATGGCCTCGCCTCCCTTTTCCGCTAAACCGCTTCGCACTGTCGCGAGGGTGATCTCACGTTCCTTTGCCGTCTGCACCAGGTTTCGAATAGTCCCGATGAATGCTTCGCGGCCCATGCGATGATCGATGAGACGCCAGGCGAGGGCTCCTTTGTTGGGAACGGAATTGTAATAAGTGTCGTCAAGGGGCGTGAGCTGCGAGAGCGGCCCGTCCCTTTTCGCGACTGGCGTGTAGGCAAGCCGCGAACGCAGCACCTCTGCGGCAGCGGCCTCTTTGCCGAACTGTTTCTCGATAAAAAGCATCGCCAGAAAGTGGACCAGACCCTCGCGCACTACACCACTGCCTTCACCGCGCAGTGCAGTCTGCCCGCCGATCCAAAGTCTCGCAACTGCTTCGGCAATCTGCCGCGCCGCCGTGGAATCAATTTTGTTGCGATGAAAGGCTCCTGCGTCGAGCAATATTGTGCCGCTATCGGAGAAACCTGCCCCGCGCTGCACTGCTACAAGTCTGATCGGAACCGCGGGTGCCGGACCAAAAAGTCCGGAGAAGTATGACCGCGCGTGGCCAGTCAATGCGATCAACTGGTCGGCCTGCCGTCTTTCATCCTGGCTTGCGCCCTTCGGAATAAGTGCTGTGATGCTTTTGTTGTCGACTGTTCCCTCAACCCGGTCCCAGTCTCCCTGCACAAAAAATGGCTGACCGTGCAGCTCTTGCTCGAATACCCGCGCAGCACCTTCCTTTTCAACTCCGGCTGAAATCACGTTTGCGATGTTTACCGCGATTCGAAATGGCGCCGAGTCCGCCCCGCGTACGGTGAAGGGTGTGTTGGGAATTGGATACCAAAAAGCGCCGGGCAGGAATTGGGTGCCGATTGGCGAGATGGCCGCCAAACCGGAGTTGGCCTCAACCGGAATGCTGTACGCGATATTGACCGTGATCGTGGCATTAGGCGCCACCGCACCGGCGAGCGTTGCAGTTGTTCGCAACAGATTCCCGCGTGTTTCCGTCATCGAGCGAAAGCTGGTGCTCGCTCCGTTGACTTCTACTGTCCGAACTGTCGCCTTTGGATTAAGTCTGAAGGTGAAACTATTTCCCGGTCCATTTCCGACGTTGCGCGCCTTCAGGATGGCCGCAACACTAAGCTCCCTTTCCGGCTGGCGCACGTTCGCGTTGAGATCGAAGCTCATGACCTGCCACGCAGCTCGCAGTTCTTCTTGAGCATTGACTGATGACCAAAAAGAGCAGGAGACGAAGATTGCGAGCGCAAAGACTGAGAACCTTTTCATATCTGAGCGAATCATTCCTTGTTGTTTGTTTTCTCTGCCGGCGATGTTCCTACCAGTTCATGAATGTCGTGCAACATCTTCAATAGCGACTGCATTCGTTCCAGGGGCAACGCATTGGGGCCATCGGAAAGCGCCCGTTCGGGATGATCGTGAACTTCCATAAACACCGCATCTACACCTGCGGCCACGCCGGCCCGAGCAAGCGGTTCGATGTACTCGGGCTGACCACCCGTTGCATGACCGAGCCCTCCGGGCAGTTGCAGTGAATGCGTTACATCAAAAACGATCGGGACACCAAACTCTCTCATGATGGCAAAAGAACGCATGTCTACCACGAGATTGTTGTAACCAAAGCTCACGCCTCGCTCCGTTAACAGAATCTTTTCGCAGCCCGCCGTTCGAGCTTTATCCACAATATTCCGAGCGTCAGCGGGCGCCAGGAATTGGCCCTTCTTAACGTTTACCACCCGCCCCGACTGCGCGGCAGCCAGAATAAGATCTGTTTGGCGCGACAGGAAAGCGGGAATCTGCAGTATGTCAGCGACTTCAGCCACCGGTTTGACCTGCGCAAGGTCGTGCACATCGGTCAGCACCGGAACTCCGATTTCATCTTTCACACGCCGCAGGACTTCGAGCCCGGCTTCCATTCCAAGGCCGCGGAAACTTTGAACTGAGGAGCGATTGGCCTTGTCGAAAGAGGACTTAAAGACGAAATCAAGTCCGGCTTTCCGAGCGCGCGCAGCACACTCGTGGGCCATCATCAAGGCATGCTCAGCCGATTCAATGACGCACGGGCCCGCGATGATCGTCAAACGTCCATCACCAAAAGTGGCGTTGCCAACCTGAAACGATTTCGTTGTCACGCTTGGATCGAATCCTAACTGAATTTATTAAGAGCTAAGGCGAAACTTGAAAAGCGAATCTTACAAAAATTCATCTCTTTGGAGTGCGGCTACATGTTGCCGCTTTCAAGGCGCCGACGAGTCGGCGCACTCCCAAAAAAACCTAAAACGGCTTCTTCAATATACGACGGACCTTCTTGAGCGCCGCATCGATTTTCGACTCCTTCTTCTTGTTCGCATTCGCATTCGCAGGCGGCTTGCGCTGTTCGCGTTTGGGAGACGGCGCAGGTGTTGGCGAAGGTGTCACTTCCGGCGTCGGAGTCGGTGTCGGGTTAACAATTGCCTGTTCCGCAACCGGCGTAGCGCTTCGCCAGGCGCGCACCGTAAAAAAGCCAACCGCACCGATGACGGCGAGGACGACAATTAGTCCCAATAGCGCTATCGGTTTTTGTCGGGCCCGGTCCAAAGTTTGGCCCAGCTGCACACTGACTCGCGGAAACGAATGACCGGTATGAACATCCGCTGCACCCATGGCCGGCGGTTCAACTTGGGCGGCGCCCGTCTTACTAATAACAGTTAACTCATTGGCAGTAGAAGTTGCGGCGCGATTTTCACGCAGGCGTACGAGGTCGATCAAAAGCCGTCCCGAGGGCGACTGCGTTCCTACATCGCGGAGCGCTTGCAAATCAGGAGCGCTGGTTGTCGCCCCATGTTCAAGTCCTAATTTCTCTGCCGTCGTTAACAACTCACGACGAAATTCCGCGGCATCTGCAGGGCGCTTCTCAGGCGATTTCTCCAGGGCGTGCAGGACTACAGCTTCGAGTGTTGCCGGAATTGAGGTTACGAAATCGCGCGGAGGTCGCGGTGCTTCGGCCGTGTGCTTCATCGCAATGGCTAGCGGCGTCGATCCCGAAAACGGCACGATGCCCGTCAGCATTTCATAAAGAATTACGCCCAGACTGTAGACGTCAGCTGCCGGAGTCAGCTCAGCGCCATCGCATTGCTCCGGGGACATGTAGCGCGGCGTGCCGATCATGGCGCCAACCTGAGTCAAGGTGTGCGCTTCATCTTCTTCGAGAGTGTCGGCTGCCAGTTTGGCGATTCCAAAGTCGAGCACTTTGACTACGGAAGGCAGCTCCGAATTATGCACGATAAAAATATTCGCTGGTTTTAGGTCGCGATGAATGATTCCGGCTTCGTGAGCGGCCGCCACGGCGGCGGACGTTTGCAGCATTAAGGCGACTGCGCGGGCGGTATCGAGCGGAGCTTCCTTCGCAAGCACATCGCGAAGCGTGCGGCCTTCCAGCAGCTCCATCACGATATAAACATACCCTTCCGCTGTTTGACCGAAGTCGGTTACCGCAACAGCGTTTTGATGTTGCAGGCGGCCAGCGGCTTTTGCCTCACGTCGAAACCGCATCTGCGCTGCATCATCTTCAACAAAGCGCTGGCTCAGGACCTTAACCGCGACGGCACGGTCAATCAGCAAATGCCTGGCGCGATACACCGTTCCCATGCCGCCGATCCCCAGCCTCGCTTCAATGCGATATTTATCATCAAGCGTGAAGCCGATCAGTGGATCTACAGGAGCGGAAGGAACAGCATTGGCAATGGTTGCATCAGCTTGAAGCGGTGTCATGTCTTCCGGACACACCTCTACCTCAAGTGGATACTGCCGGCCGCATGTTGGGCAATGGAGCATAGTTGAATCGCATCACGTGGGGAACCGTTGAGCTTAGGGATTATCCCGCAAAACGTTGTGAGATGCACATGGGCGCAATTCCAGTGGGTAAGCAATCAAAATTTACGAGCCTTACAAGGGGAAAGAAGAACGAGGTAAGCCGCAGAGATACAATGTGTGGGTCGCTTGCCTTTCGAGTCAGGATTCTTACTTGCCTTGCCCAAGATTTAAAGCGCTCGATCTTAATACTAGCCTTTCTTTGATGTGATGAAGCAGGTGCCCTTTCGAACCGTGAGTGGTTAAACTCGCGTCTTGGCGACTTAGCGCCTTGACGGTAAATGTCTGAGACTACGCCGGATGGGGAGAATTACCTTGCACCTAGTCGCCGGTTGTAACGCTGGCGCGCTCATGAACGACTGGTTCGGCTTCGCTGCTTTTGTCCATGGACGTTTCATTCTGCAAACGATTCTCATAGGCCGCGCGCACAAAAGACGAAAACAATGGATGCACATCGAGTGGCTTAGATTTGTACTCGGGATGAAACTGGCAACCCAGGAACCACGGATGTACGTCAGGAGGTAGCTCAACGATTTCTACAAACTTCTGATCGGGCGAGACACCACTGAACGTCAAACCCTCTCGCTCCAGCTGTTCGCGAAACTCAGGGTTAAATTCATAACGATGTCGGTGTCGCTCGCTGATCTCGGCGGCTCCGCCGTAAATCTGGCTGGCCAGTGACTCCGGCTTAAGTTCACAAGGCCACGCGCCGAGTCGCATCGTTCCACCGAGTTCATCCACGTCGACAAGATCTCTTAGTTTGAAAATTATCGGATACGGTGTTTCCAAATCGAATTCAGTGGAGTCAGCATCCTTAAGCCCGCAGACGGTTCTCGCATACTCGATGCAGGATGTCTGCATGCCGAGGCAGATGCCGAAGAACGGCGTGCGGCTCTTGCGAGCATATGAAATGGCGCGAATCATTCCCGCCACTCCGCGCTTGCCGAAGCCACCGGGGATCAAGATCGCGTCAAAATCACGCAGACGAGACTCATAGTCGTCGTCCATCAACTCTTCCGACTCAATCCATTTAACGCTGACGCGAAGCTTATTAGCGACGCCGCCGTGCGTGAGTGCTTCGCGCAGAGACTTGTAAGAATCTTCCAGCTCCACGTACTTACCGACAATTGCTATCGACGTTTCCCCCCCTGAAGGTTCGCGGATAGTTCCGACCAGCTCACGCCATTGTGCGAGATCGATCTGCGCCGCGCGCGCTCCGAAACCCAGCTGAGTGATAATCAATTCATCCAAACCCTGTTCGTGAAAAGCAAGCGGAACGTCATAAATAGTATCGACGTCCTGGGCGCTAATCACTGCTGAGTCCTTCACATTGCAGAAGAGGGCAATCTTCGAACGCAAATCATGAGATAGAGGTCTTTCGGAACGACAGAGCAGGACATCGGGAGCGATACCAATCTCGCGTAGATCGCGCACGGAGTGTTGGGTTGGCTTTGTCTTCAGCTCGCCTGCAGCGGCGATAAAAGGCACTAGGGTGACGTGGACAAAAAGTGCGTTGCCGGCGCCTTCTTCGTTTCCCATTTGCCGGATGGCCTCTAAAAATGGCAGCGACTCAATATCGCCAACGGTTCCGCCGATCTCAACAATCACAGCGTCGAGCACATCTTTTTCTGCAACTGCTCGCACCGCCTCTTTGATCTCGTTCGTGATATGCGGAATCACCTGGATCGTCTTGCCCAGATAGTCGCCCCTGCGTTCCTTTTCGATCACTGATAGGTAGATTCGGCCGGTAGTCCAATTATTGGCTTGGGAAAGATGTGCATGAGTGAAGCGCTCGTAATGGCCGAGATCAAGATCAGTTTCGGCGCCGTCATCCGTCACGAAGACCTCACCGTGTTGGAAGGGCGACATTGTACCGGGATCGACGTTGATATAAGGATCGAGCTTGATCAGAGCGACGCGCAGTCCGCGCGCCTCGAGCAAGCAACCGATCGACGAAGCCGCTAGCCCTTTACCCAGGCTCGAAACCACTCCACCCGTAACAAAAATGTATTTAGGCATTAAGGTCTCCAGAAGGATTTAGTGATTGAATCATTGAGTCATTGAGTCATTGAGTCATTGAGTCATTG
>JBPCMI010000143.1:0-30518 GCA_051002415.1 Pyrinomonadaceae bacterium | reverse complement strand
CTCATATGCCGATGTTGATCGGCGGCTCCGCCGATCTCGGCCCTTCAAACAATACAGACATCAAAGGCGGCGGCGATTTTGAGGCAGGTAGTCCTGAAGGAAGAACAATTCACTTCGGGATCCGCGAGCACGCGATGGGTTCGACGCTGACAGGCATGTCGCTCAACGGCGGTCTAATTCCCTTCGGCGGAACCTTCATGACGTTCTCGGATTACATGCGGCCGGCCATTCGTCTCGCGGCGCTTTCCGAAGTTCAAGCGATCTACGTTTTTACTCACGACTCAGTTGGGCTGGGTGAAGACGGCCCGACGCATCAACCAATCGAGCATCTCGCCGCGCTCCGGGCCATTCCGCATCTATTTGTCGTCCGGCCTGCTGACTCGCATGAAGTCCGCGAAGCCTGGCGCACGGCGATTCTGCGACGCAACGCCCCGACGGCTCTGGCCTTAACGCGTCAAAAGGTAGCGCTCATTGATCGGACACGTTTCAGTTCCGCTGAGGGTGCCCGCAAGGGCGCTTACGTTCTCGCCGAAGCGGAAGCCGCTAGTGGCGGGACGAATGTGATTCTGATCGCTACAGGTTCGGAGGTTTCACTCGCCCTGGCAGCTCGCGAGACTCTGGAGCAGGAAGGAATCGCGACCCGCGTTGTCTCAATGCCATGTTGGGAATTGTTTGAAGAGCAACCCGAGACCTATCGCAACGAAGTCTTGCCGCCATCCATTACTGCGCGCCTCGCGATTGAGGCCGGAGTACGCCAGGGATGGGATCGTTACGTCGGAACCGCAGGCGATGTGATTTGTCTGGATCGTTTCGGCGCCTCGGCCCCGGGAGACGTGGCCCTCAAAAACCTGGGCTTCAATGTCGATAACGTATTACAGCGAGCTCGAGCACTTTTATCGAACTAACCCAGCGCGAGGGTAAGGTTGGTAGTCATGCCCGCCTTTGGAGTGCGAGCGATTAGTCGCCGCTTTTGCTTTCACCAAAGCGCTGACTCGTTAGCGCCCTCCAAAAACTTGCTCGATCTGAGGTTCCACTAATTACTTCTGTCTTAATGCCCGCCGCAGTCCAAATCAAACAGTTCGAGCTATCCGAACAGGAAGCGCTCCTGGCTTTTTTGCGCGAAGCTTATCGCGACGATCCGCGTAAGAGCGATCCTGAAGTCTGGAAATGGCACTACCTCGAAAATCCTTACACTGCTCTCGACGACATTCCTCTGTGGATAGTGAAAAATGGCGAGCGCGTTGTCGGTCAAGCCGCTACAATTTTGGTCGAACTAAAAGTCGACGATGAGGTGCGGCGAGCTGTTTGGATTCTCGATTTCATCTTGCTGCCCCAGTACCGCGGGCAGAAGCTCGGAAAGCGTCTGCTGCAGCTGGCGCGCCAGACCTATCTCACGATGCTGGCCCTCGGTTACAACGAGATGTCAGGGAATGTTCTGACGAGTTTGGAGTGGGTGCGCATGGGAATGATTGACCGCTATCAGCGACTTTTGTTTCCCGGTTATGGGTTGAAAGAGGTTGCTTTGATCGCTCCATTAAGAGGTCTGTTCAATTTGGGATATGCACCTTTCCGTCCTTCTCTCAGCCAAACAATTCCCAACCCAAAATTTGATGTCAGGGAAGTTGGCGACTTTGACTCCGCTTTTGATGGCCTTTGGCAACGCGCGTCCAAAAACTTTCCTTGTGCCATAGAACGACGTTCCGCTTTTCTCAACTGGCAGTTTCGCCGCCAACCGGGAAAGAGCTTTGAAGTATTCGGTGTTTATGAAGGCAACCGATTGGTTGGTTACGCCGTACTTTTCTTTCGCAAACCCGAACATGCGAAGGCCCCGGCGAAGGCGGCCATCGCGGACATCTGTTACGATCCGGAAAACGGAGCTGAGATCATCGACGAACTTTTGAAGACAGCGCTGCGACGAAGTGTTGAAAGGCGGGCCGGGAGTCTTGTTACGGATGTACGTGATTCACTCCTGGTGGAGCGACTGCGTTTGTTTGGTTTCTTCCGCATCAAGCGGGCGCCGCCCTTTATGGTTTATTCGCCGGACAAGCGCGAGCTGATGTATGAACCTGCTAACTGGTTTCTCACGCGTGCGGATTCTGATGTGAGTATTTTTGAAGGACCAAACTTGTAGGCCAATGCTGCCGCCCCTCCTCCTCTATCACAAGATCAGCAAACCGCGCCGCGACTCGAAGGTCCGCGGTGCCTTCACACCGCCACAACGCTTTCGCCGCCAGCTAACTTACCTGAAGCAGCACGGGTTTAAATTTTATACTGCTTCAGAACTCATCAAACATTTTCAAAGTCATGGAAACTTTCCCGAACGAGCCCTGGCGCTCACCTTTGACGACGGCTGGCAGGACAACTTTACAAATGCCTTTCCGGTGCTGAAGGAGCTTGAAATCAAGGCGACTATCTTCATCATCCCCTCGAGTATTGGGCAGATGTCCACCGACGCGACAACGCCGGCAGGCGATCGCGGTTATCCGCATCTGTCGCGGGAAGAGATTTTGGAAATGGCGAAGGCTGGAATCGAATTCGGATCCCACACTATGAGCCATGCCTGGCTGAATCAATTACCCGAGTCGGAGGTAAAATCAGAAATCGAAACGGCCAAACGCGAAATCGAAAATCTGGTGCAGCAACCCTGCTGGACAATTGCTTATCCCGCCGGATACTTCTCCGACGCGGCCCGGCGCTCAGCTCAGGAAGCTGGACACATTGCCGGTTTCTCTACGATCTATGGCCCGACAGACCCCTTGGATCTCTTCGCGCTAAACCGCCTGGAGGTTTTGCGCCGCGATCGCTTCAATTTTCAGTTTGCGCGCAAGCTGGCGCCGCTGCTTTGTTTCTGACTGTGATGGGAACACGAATCGCCATCGGTGCTGATCACGCAGGCTTTCCCCTTAACGAACGGGTGATTGCTGAACTGCGCGCGGCCGGCCATGAGCTTATTGATTTTGGAACTCATGATGGCTCGCAGCCGGATGATTATCCTGACTACGCCAAACAAATTGGTGAAGTAATTCAGCAGGGTGATGCAGAGATTGGCATTCTTATTTGTGGCAGCGGGGTTGGGGCAGCGGTGGCGGCTAACAAGCTACGCGGGATTCGCGCTGCCTTGTGCAGTGACACTTATTCCGCCCGCCAGTCGCGGGAGCACGATGACTGCAACGTGCTTTGCCTGGGCGCGAGGGTGATTGGCGTCGAGTTAGCGTTAGAGCTTGTGCGGACGTTTGTGGCAGCTCGTTTTAGTGGCGAGGAAAGACACCGGCGCCGTTTGCGCAAGATTGCGGAAATGGAGACGCGGAGACACGGGGACGCGGAGACTGGGAGATGCGGCGACTCGGACTGATCCGAGCTAGCTGGATCACACGAAGTACGATGCTTTCCCTCGTCCTCTCTGTCTCCGCTCCCCGGGTCTCGACTTCTCGCGGCTTGGTGGTAGCAGTTAAGGTTTTGGGCTCACAATCCTCAGCCCGTGCGGCAGGATCCTAAACTCCACTGGCGTTTTTCCCCGCACATTTCCGTCAGCTTCGATTAGCAGAGCATCATTTGGCGCGAACGTTTCTATTCTCACGTGTCGGCCCTGGGAAATCCGCACTTTGGGATTTGCGACGTGTCCCCCGCTATGAATGCGCGGAAGTTCGCGCATCACCGCGACTCGATTCAAACCACTGGCGGTAACTACATCAAGTTTGCCATCATCATTCCGCGCTTCCGGTGACAGCATCATGCCTCCACCGGCATAAAGTCCGTTCGCTACCGCGACCAGATTCATTGGAGCGTCGCTCATCTCTTGCCCATCAACTACGACGCGCACGCGCCGTTCGCGCCAGGCACTCAAAGCCCCCAGCGCCGCTGCGAGGAAACGAACTTCTCCAGAGAACCGCCGCATTAACTTTCCCTGGGCCGCGACGCGGGCGCCAGTCTCTCCGCCGATACCCATCGTCGAAGCGTTCAAACAAATGAACGGATGATGCTCGGCGTCGCATATTCCTACCATGACATCGACGGCGTGCGTCATTGACTCGTCACGCTTCTGACAATGAGCAACGAGCAGTTCCAGCCAATCCGCAAGCGGCACCCTGAGCTTCATCAGTCCGCGCGCGAAGTCGTCTCCAGTGCCCGCCGGAAGTATGGCGAGGGCGGCGGCTGGATTGATGGCAGTCGGAATAGAAGTACTGTTCGCGAGATCGAAAAAGCCCTCGGCGGTTTCGCTGAGCGTGCCATCGCCGCCAATTACCGCGATGGTTTCAAAACCGGCACGCAGGGCATCGCGTGTTCGCAATGTGGCGTCCCCGGCACAAGCCGTTTCAGCGACTTTAAACTCAATTCCGGCGGCTTGAAGCCGGTCGCGCACGGTGGGCCAGGCAGCCTGCGCTTTCGCGGCGACATTGTTAACGATGATGAATAGTTTCGATTGGTCAACCACAGCAGAATAATAACGAGCTTTGTACTTTGTTCTTAGTACTTTGTTCTTGGTATTTTTTTCGAATAGCGCAGCCTTGATGTGCCCCGCAAGTCTCAGTCAGCAGACAAAGCTTAAAGAACCAAGTTCTAAGGTCGTTTGTTGCCTCCTCGGAGTCCTTCGCGTTCCTTGGCGGCTTGGCGGTTACGCTACCCCCTAAAACAAAAAAGACCTGGTTGCCCAGGTCTCTTTTATCCATTTCTATGTAATCTTGAGTTATGACCGCGCACGGGCCCGGCGGGCTGATTGTGCCAGTTCGCGGGCGCGTGGCATTGCTTCGATTGCTCGCGCGATCTGCTTGTCGTCGTTATTGAAAACCTGCACCGCCACCATGGTTCCGTAAGCAGCAGATGTCAGGTTGTAACGAAGCTGGCGCTCTGCATGCCCGCGGAATCGATCGAGCTGCTCGGGCGAGGCCTTGAATTCCGGTTTGGCGGCCGCGAAGCGCTTGAGTTCGGCGAACAACGCGTCGGTAACCGGATAGTCGGTCGACTGCAACTCGTGATTAAACTCAATCGGGCGGCCAACTTTGTAACTGTCAAAACCCTTAACGCGACCACTCGTCAGTTCCAGTGCAAAGCCGAAGAGCAAGTCAGAAAGCTTTGCTTCACCTGCTGTAATTGTGCCGGGCTTGGCAATTTCGTCAGGCGCGATTCCGCCGCCGCCATAAACCGCCCGTCCCGTGTCCGTTCGGCTTTCCGGTCCTGATGGCGCTGTCTGACTGTTAATCTTGTCAGGTCCCAAGCCGCCGCGCGTGCTGTAGTCGTATAAAGCTCCATTTGAATAATCGCGCTGAATCAAACGACCCGAGGGCGTGAAATACTTGGCAATGGTCAGCAACAACGCGGAATCGTATTCAAGTTGAATCGGCAATTGAACGAGGCCTTTACCAAACGTATTCTCGCCCACGATCAGCGCGCGATCATGATCCTGCAAAGCGCCGGCAACGATCTCGGCAGCTGATGCCGACTCGCCATTCACCAGCACCACGAGTGGCACCTGGTCCGGCGCTTCATTGTCAGCTATGAACATTTCCGAACTACCGCGAATCCTACCTTCCTGCTTCACAATCAACTGGCCATCCTGCAGGAAGGTGTTGGCAACTTTCACTGCCTGAATCAAAAGTCCGCCGCGGTTGCCGCGCAGATCCAGCACCAGCATCTTCATGCCTTTCGCATGCAGATCCGCAAGGGCTTCCTGAAATTCATTGTTGGTAGTCAGGTTGAAACCACCTGTCATTGCCACGTAGCCGACTCCCGGAGCGACCATGTAAGCCTGGGGAATCGAAGGGAGCGGTACTGCATCACGCGTAATGGTGACAGTCTCTTTCTGTCCCGTGACGTTGTGCAGCACGGTTACTTTCACGACAGTGCCGCGTGGTCCTAAAAGGAACTTACGAACTTCGGGATAACTCTTGTTCTCCATCGACTGGCCGTCGACTTCGAGAATGCGATCACCAAAGCGCAATCCCGCGCGCGCGGCCGGCGAATCGTCGAACGTGGCGCGAATGAAAGTATTGATTTGATCACCCTGTTGCATGTGATCGATGGTGGCGCCAATCCCGAAATATTCGGAACGCTGCTCTGTCTTGAATGCCGCGAAATCAATCGGATCGAAATAGGTGGAGTGCGGATCAAGGACCTTGAGCATGCCCGTGATTGACGACTTGAAGACGGAGTTGTAATCAAGCTTGCGGCCGTCAACGTAGTTAGACTGAATCACCGCGAGGGCTTCATTCAGATCCGTCCTGACGACAGCGGACGTGACGGTCTTGTTCCGCGGGGCATTGGGAGCCGAACGATCGGTCGAGGGGCCCGGTTGACGGCGAGCTGACCGGTTCTGTTGCGCGAACATTATGGCGGGCACTAAAACGGTAAGCGCCAAGAACAAAATACCCGGGATCCACGGTCTACTTCTCACGCCACCCTCCTAATTGTTCTGATCGATTGAAACCTAGTCTAATGCCCTTCCGTGACGGGTTGCGGAAAGGGTTGCCAGAATAGCACGAACAACTAAAAGCTCTTAAATATACGGCTCGATTGGGACAAAGTTCGCCGGCGGACTGGCGAACATCAGCGGCCTGCTCAAATAAATGACCGCTTTCTTAGTGACAAATCTGGAGGGAAGAGTTGCCCTGCCAGGTGGGAACACAGCTCTCCGGAATGAGGGCTGAAAACAGTCGGATATCACCCCAAAGCGGTGCTGTTTTGTCCGTTCACCGTGACAACGCGGTGAAGGTTGTGCACTATAAGCAGCGAAATCACTCAAGCAAATAGGCTTTATAAAGCGAGACATAATCTCAATCGGAGGATCGGGAATGCCCAAGGAACTAGACCGCGACCAGCTGTTCAATTTCGCCCAGACCCATCGACGGGAGTATGAGGATCTGCTGCAACAGTTTGTCGAAACTCCGACCGTCTCCTGCGATCCGGCTTACGCGGAGGCCATCCGGAAGGGTGTCGACCTGACGGTAGCAACGCTGCGTCGCTTTGGCGGTAAAGCGGACGTCTATCAGGCAAGCAAAGGCAACCCGACAGTGCACGGTGTGTTCGGCAACGATAAGAACCTGCCAACAGTTACTGTTTATAACCACATGGATGTGCAGCCGGCTTCGAAAGAAACCGAGCCCTGGGACACCGAACCTTTTGAAATGACCAAAAAGGGTGACAGTTATTTTGGACGTGGCACGACTGACGACAAGGGACCTGCTCTGGCAGCGCTTTACGGCGCCCGCGCCGCACTCGAAGCCGGTGTTCCGGTAAATATTCGGTTCCTCTGGGAGTTTGAAGAAGAGATCGGCTCGCCTAACTTTGAAAAGATCATTAGCAAGGCAGCTCGCGACTTCAAGACTGAATCAGTGGTAGTCTCAGACACTGTCTGGGTCTCGCGCGAGCGGCCGGCGAGCTCCGCAGGTTTGCGCGGACTCACGGGCTTTCTGTTGACGTTGGAGACCGGAACCACCGACACGCATTCGGGTGAAGTCGGGGGCGCCGCACGCAACCCAATCGCGGAGTTGATGCGACTCGTTTGCGACCTTTACGATCCGACAACCGGAAAGATCAAAATCAAAGGTTTTTACGACGACGTTATTCCCCCAAGCAAAGCTGAACTCAATGATTGGAGCAACTCAGGCTTTAGCGCTAAAGGATTCAAAAAGGCACATCATTTAAAACTGATGCGCTCTCAAGACGACCTCGAGGTAATGAAACGGATCTGGGGAATGCCGACGATGGAGATTCACGGTGTGGTGGGCGGCTACCAGGGTCCGGGAGTGAAATCGATTGTGCCGCCTCGTGCAGAAGTGAAGGCTTCGTTTCGACTAGTTCCCGCCCAGGATCCCAAAAAAATTCAGCAGCTGCTCGCGGCCGCCGTGAAGCAATTGAATCCGGATGTGCAAATACATTTCGAGTCAGGCGCGCCCGCGTTTCGCACCGTGCTTACCGGTGAGTTGCCGCAAGCCTTAAAGCGAGCAATGAAGTTTGCGTTCAAACGCGAGCCGGTATTTGTGCGTGACGGCGGGACAATCGGCGCGATGACCAGTATCGAGCAGGTGCTCAAGTGCCCGGTGCTCTTTCTCGGTCTCTCACTTCCGGAACACGGCTACCACGCTCCAAACGAGAACTTCGATTGGCAACAGGCTTCGGGCGGCGTGGTGGCGTTTGCTAAGTATTTTGAGGAGATTGCCAAGCTCGGTAAGCTGAAATAGCGGTTAGCAGAAGGTGGCGGCTTCGGCTTTGCCGCCGCAGGCTATCCTAACGAAGGGTACTGGTGCAGTTTGAATTTAACGCCGAAGGCGTTGGCCGATTCCAGCCCAGGGTTTGCTTTGAAACCTTGGGGGATAAGATGCATGTTTGTTTGTTCTGTTATCGCTACGGAACCCTTTCAGGGTTGCGTCTTCTGTAAATGGGCGCGTCTTCCCAGGGTTGCCAAAGCGCAACCCTGGGCTGGAATTAGCGAACGCTTTCAGCGTTGAAAATTAAACTGCACCAGTGCCTAATAAAGCCTAGATCACACACGCGAGGCGCTCTTCGTTCAGCGCCACGAACCCTAACTTCTCATAAAACTTGCGCGCCTCTGGATTCTCAAGATGCACGCCCACGTCGATTCGCGACACCTTTTCTTTCCGCAGCTGCTCTTTCAATTGAACCAACAGCTCGGTGCCCACTCCCTGCCCCCGTCGTTCAGCTTTAACTGAAACGTCGTCGAGCTTCGCTACAAGCGATCCCATCGACGTCGACACCGCATAGCAGATCACACAAACGCCCGCGACTTCATCTTCGTCATAAGCCATCCAAACGAACCCGAGATCGGGATGCTCGAGGAACAGATAGAGCGCGTCATTAAGTCCCTGGATTCCGCGATCGCCGTAAGCAGCACTGCTCGCCAGATAGTGTTCATCGCCGCCGAGAAAGTCACTTAACATACTGAACGCATCTGTGACATCGGGCGCTGTCATTTTTCGGCAAGTGATCAAGTAACTCCTCCGCGTCTTAGGCTCGCCTTTAGCGCTAGTCGGGCAGTTTGAAGTCATTCGGAACAAATTCCACCGACCGCAACTCGCCATCATGCTTTGCCTTCGCATCAGTAGTCGGCAGATAACAAATCACGACAGGGTTCACAGGCTTGCGCGGGCCGCAGCTGATTTCCGAGCCGGCCTCGGTTGTAAATGCAGTGATCTGAACATTCTCAAATTGGCTAGTTCGCAGTTTGATCAGGCGGTCGGCAAGTTGGACTACAAATAGAATTCCCTTCGCATCGCACTCCGGGCGCAACAAAATTCCCTTGACTTGCTTTTCGCCTGGGGCTGGTTGGCGCAACGCCCCAAATAGATCCCCAAAAGCGTCGGCCGGAATTTCCTCAACCGCTTCGTTATCCTTTGCGCCCTCCGCGGTCCGGCGCCTGAGCCGGGGCGGACCATCGCTCCCAGCATTAGGATTGCCGCGAGCTGCTCGCGCCTCGCGGTAGCGCGCAAGCTTTTCTTCGTAATCGACGACTCCGGCGAGCATGCCCTTCGCCTGCTCGCGCATGCGAGGATTCTGAGTCAGGCGTTCGAGCAGTTCACGCGCAGACTTAAAATCTTCGGTCCGCAAATAGAGCTGAGCCAGCGTCAGCGCGAGGTCGTTCCTGCCCGGAGAACTGGCAAGGATATTCTCGACCATTGTGATCGTTTCGGGGAGTTCGCTTCCGGCGACGAGATTGATGAAAGCCAACAAACCGTACGACTCCGGATAATCGGGCCGCAGGTCTATTGCGCGGCGCAGCTCTTCGCGCATCTTTTTCAGATTTTCAGGCGAGTAGCCCGCCACCACTTGGGCGGCACTCATTCCCTCCTGGCTGAGCGCGTAAGCGTAGTAATAGTGAATCAGGTAGTTCTGCGAGTTGGCAGTAACCGCACGTTCTAGATTTTTGCGCGCTTCATCAATCTTTCCCTCGCGCACCCGTAGCATTGCGAGAGACGCATTGGCCATTGGGTGGTCCGCATTCAGCGCCAGCGCTTTCTTCAAATACTGTTCGCTGTCCGCTCGATTGCTGTGCAGGAGTAAGTCGCCCAGATAAGCCTGGGCATCCGCCTCGGTGAGAGGTTCGACCTGCAGCTGGGTGTCGAAGTCTATCTTCTGCTCAAACCTGCCGGAAGTAACTGGATAACTGTCGTGTTTGATGTAAGCACGGACGTCTTTCTCCATCTTTTCAAAAGTTGTTTGAAACGACTGCTGAAATGCGTCGTCGAGCGCGGTATTGCTGTTCATCAAAGTCATGAACTTGTCGATCGCCGCCGAACCTCCGGGCTTGTGAATCAGGTAATGCATCAACGCCCACGATTGCGCATAAAAAATACTTTGCTTCTCGCGCTCGTTGTAGTGCGGCGAATTGTGATCGACTTGAAATAGAGTCGGAAGCGGCAGCATTTTGCTCTCGCGCAGCAGGTAAACGTGACTGCTGATCGGCTTGCCCAGCATCACCTTGCGATCGTCGCTGATACTGAAACTGCTGTAATACTCTGCCAGTCCTTCATTGAACCAGGTGGGTGCGTTACCAAGGGTGCTGTTGACGAGCAGGTGTGTGTACTCGTGAAAAATCACGGTGAATGGATCTTGCTCGCCACGCACTTCAGTCGTGAGCGTGATGTAGTTGACGTCAGGACCAGGCTGAAAGTAACCGGCAATATTCGGATTCGGTCTAAATGGACTATAGGACTTGTCGCTCTTGAACACGACCACCGTTGTCGGCACGGGCGAGGTGAACTTCGCTTTGGGAAACAAGCGCGTGAACACTTCACGGAATTGCTCCAGCCGGTTGGCGACCTGGCGGATATCTTTTTCCCCGGCGTTACCAATGAGCTGGAAGTTGCGCGAGCGCACACTGATCCAACTGTCTTTGGCAGACACCACACGGTCGGCTGAAAGTATTGTTATAAGGAGGACGAGGATCGTAAGGACTGGGGGAAAACGTTTCATATCAGTAATCCATTCAGCAACAGAAGTAAGTGGAAGACCTGCGATGGGTTCGAGGTGAAGCCTGGATTTTCTGAGCTAACTAACTCGCCGTCGCGTCAAAGGCAGACTATACGGGCTGACGTGCTGGAGTCAATTCCGGGACGGTGAACAAAAGCGGCGTGGTAAAAAATGAGAGGGGCAGCAAAAGGCGCTCCCCAGAATCCTGGGAAGCGCCGTCTGCTGTTCTGGGCCACGAGGTGATTCTTTATCTTGGCAACAGAACGGTATCAACCACATGTATCACGCCATTTGATTGATATACGTTGGCAATAGAAACGGTCGAGCTACCGCCTTTCTCGTCGCGGAGCACGAGGCTGTTGCCGTACATGCGCGCGGTTAGCGTGTCGCCGCTGACGGTTTTGAAACTGGCACTGCCGCCGCCGGCCTTAATTCGTTTGGCGATTGCCTTTGAGTCAAACTTTCCCGCCAGCACATGGTAAGTCAGGATCTTCGTGAGCATTGCTTTGTTTTCCGGTTGCACCAGAGTCTCCACGGTGCCAGCCGGCAATTTGGCAAAAGCAGCATTTGTCGGAGCGAACACGGTGAATGGACCCTTGCTCTTAAGCGTGGCCACGAGATCTGCAGCTTTCACTGCAGCGACAAGTGTCGTGTGATCTGCGGAATTGACTGCGTTATCAATGATGTCCATTGAGCGCATCATTGCCGCGCCGCCGACCATCGGGTTCATGTCATTAGAATCATTGCTCATCATTTGCGCATTTGCGCTCTGATTTGCGACTGCGATTGATGCTACTGCAAGCAGCAGCATGAAAAACAACTTCTTCATCTTTTTCCTCATCCTTTTCTAATCGTAGATTGTTGCCAACTCGTAAAAGATACGGAAGAGGACTGCCGGTTGGATTTACCAGGAAGAAAATATTCTGGAGGAATTAGGTGGGCTCTTGGCCTCGGGTGGCCTTGGTAGGCTTTTGTTCTTTCTTCCTTCGTGTGCTTTGTTCCGAGCTGACTTCCTGCTGCTCTGCCTTACTCATGGACGGAAGAGTCTCGAATCAGGTAAGCGAAAAACGTATTCTGCGGTCACCCACTGAGAGACGCTCTGGCCGCCTTTGATGGCCGGATTAAACTCCAGCTTACACGCGGCCTTGATCGCACTTTCGGTTAGGCCAAACGGCAAGCCACGCAAAACCCGCACGCGACTGATCGTTCCTATCGACGAAAGCGCAACTTTCAGAATTACAAAGCCCTGCTTTCGTTTGCGCCGCGCTTCGAGGGTGTAACCCGGCCTGGGCTTCGACCGAAAGACAACTCGCGTGTCTACCATCTTCGCCGAAAAAACGTCGTCTGTTTCGATATCGAAAATTCGCGTGTGGCTCCCATCCTTACCACAACGATAGTCGTGGGGCTTTTCATTTCCTTGTTGCCGGCCCTGATTAGGACTGCTGATCAGGAGGGGAACAGGTGCAGCACCTTTCGGCATCGTCTTAACTTCAACCACTTTGCGGCCCGACTGAGCCAAAGCGGCAGTACAGCCTAACGATAAGATGGCGAGTGCGGTGAGTACTTTCATGGGGCAGATAACTAAACCCATTTGTCTGGAAACTGCCTACGCTACTGCCGCTCTATAACCCAGATGAGGTTGGATAAGCGTGTGAGTAAGCTGGGAGACTTAATGCAGGTAACTCAAATATCTCTCTTGCAGCAGAGGCGGGACATGCCCGCCTCTGAATGAGCTCTACAGTTTCTTTTACTCTTCCGGTCCGGTGCACGTTGGTCCGTGCAATGCAGGTATCTTCTGACTTATGACTGGGTAGTTGGGCGCCTCATCGATATTGATTTGAGTCCAATGCGCGTAATTTTCAGGAACGAGATTATCGGCAAAGATTGCTTCTACAGGACACTCAGGAACGCATGCGTCACAATCGATACAAGTTTCGGCATTGATGTAGAGGCGGTCGGGCAATTCGTGAAACGCCTCAACAGGACACACCGCGGCGCAATCGGTGTATTTGCAGTCAACACATAATTCCACTACCACATAGGTCATCGGAGATGAGCTCCTTATTTGAGAATGACGAATGTTTATATGTTACGCGAGGAATGTCAACAGAATAATCTTTGCTTTCAACTTCGAAGTTTGTGCTTTTGAGCTTGGAACTTTGAACTTGGAACTTTAATTATCCTGTCTACTGCCTACTGCTTACTTCTCATCACGCCCCTTCCGATGCGCGGCGCTCTACTGAGCCCGGGCCGTTGATCGTTTTATTCAACTTCGGATCACCGCTGTAGATCACTGATGCTGGTCCTGAGACTGTAACGTTCAGCTCTTCACTGGCGTCGACTTCGATCTTCGTAACGCCATTTGCTTCAACTGTCGCTTTTGTAGCCCGCAATCTATGGGCGTCGATTTTGCCGGCGCCATTGGCTTCAATATCTAGAGCACTAGTCTGGCCCGAGACTTTAATTAAGGGCGCACCATTGCTATCGATTTCAAACTTATCGTTTTTCAAATTCGAAACGTCAATGCTGCCGGCTCCGGACGTGGAGATGCCTTCGATGTTCGGTGTGCCGATCTTTATAACAATAGGACGATTAATCGAATACCCGCGTGAGTTCTTGATTCGCAGGACACCATTGCTAACGTCAGCTTTTATCAAAGGCAGGATGTTGTCGTCGGCTTCAATCTCCAGGCTGAGACTCTGCTGACTAACGACTTCAATCTGGTAGGCGCCTTCGGTGGAAATTGAGCTGAAGGCGGCCACCTCACGCTTCTCTCGCTGTCGCTTCCCGGAGCCAACGACTTCGGTATGATGCATCGCACAGCCCGCCGCAAATGACGCAACGAGCGCAAGGATTACCAGTAGTCTTTTCATTTCCGTTCTCTCTCCGCCTGGCTCATGAACGATCTTTCCGGCCCGGCTCATTTCGCTGGTATTCAAGAGTCCGCGTCGTGTTCTCAGTGACGCTTGGCAATGGCTCCGCGAGTGAACGCGGTAACGGCGCGTAGTACTCCGCCGGTGTCTGAGTGGGAAGTGCAACCGGGGGCGCGAGCGGCATTACGGCCGGCTGTTTCGGTTGCGAGGTGAGTCGACTTAATTGGCGGTACAGAAAAATTTCGGTAAACGCAGTGATTAAGAACGCAAGAAACATGAAGAGCACAATCAACTCTTCGCCAAACTGTCCTTCGCGTTTCAAAGCAATCGGCCCGCCGAGCAACAAGCCCATCGCGGACATTGCCACGAGGACCATACCCAACACCAACGCAGCAACAGGCAGCGATGACTTCGAATCGCCACTCCGTTCCTTCAGACTCATGCCGCAGCGATTGCAAAAACTAAGTCCGGGAGTGATTGGGCTCGCACATGCTGAGCAGTACATAACTTTTCCCTTCAACTCACTTTGGAGTGTGCCCTTTTGGAGTGCGGTGGCAATCTCCAATTTCGACAACGCTCCAAATAACGGCTTCCTTGCGGTTTTAGTTCCCGGCTGACGCCGCGGCTCTTTTATCACGGTCCGGGTTTATAGGTAAGCCAGAAATAGATGACTTGGAAGACCCCGATGAAGAAACCGATGATCGCGCCAAAGAGCTCGATCGTCTTCAAATGATGGGCAGCAACTGAGAGGACGAGCTCTTCCAGTTTTTCGATTGGGTAGTCAGAGACCTTCTTGCGGACCAGTCCGCCTACGTCAAATTCCGCAATTGCAGTAGGCAGGCGTTCACGTGCGGCATTGGTGATCCGCTCAACGAGCAAAGTTCGCGCGCGTTGAATTGAGTGCTCCGATAAGTGATCGCCCAGCTTCCCGATTGGCGCAATCAAAAGGCGGTCCACCTGGGAGCTCATGATTGCGTTGATCGTTTGCGCCGTATCGTGACGCGCCAGAATGTCGAGCAGACTGCTACTGAGAAAACTCTTAATGCGTTCGGTTGAGTTCGCATCAATCCGCTGTAACGCCGACCCGAGCGTCTGCGGGCGGAATTGTTCCAAGGCCTCGTGAATGTAAGTGGCAATCGAACGCGTCAAGTCAGGACTGCGCGCCAGCTCGAGGATGTAGTTACTGACCTGGCGCTTCATCAACTCGAAGTTTTCCGGAGCAATCTGGCCGACAATTTCACTGAGTGGCCGAGCCAACAGATTATCAACCGTCGAGTTTAAGAACGCTTCCGCTTCCTGCTCAAAAGCTGGACCGCGCAGATATTCCTCCATACGACGGGGCAGCGTCTTATTCATCAGATCGTCAACTTCGCGATGAATTCTCTCCCGCGAGATAAAAATCTTCTTAATTAACGAAAGATGTTCGTAGTAGTCGTCGACTTCATGTTTGATGAGTGCGCCGATCTGCTTGCGAGTGTTCTGGCTGGTGGCGATGTCCGCGAGGTGATGGACAATCGGAGGAACTTGCTGGTCCAGTCGCTCTTTAACGAAAGCCACCGTCTCAGGCGTAAAGGTATCGGCTAGCGTCGCATTGCTGCGGGCAAGATCGTCAAGGCGGCCGGAGAGAAACTCGCTGACTTTGTTTTCAAACTCCTCGTCGTTAACAAGTTTCTGGAAGCGCTCTTCGACGAAGCTAACGATTTTGCCCAACGCTTGGTCGCTAACAGTTTCGTCGATGCGTCGCTCCAGCAGCTCATCGATTTGACGATCGACAAAGCGCTCGATTGCGCCCGCAGTCTCCTCGCTGCGCAGCATTGCGGCAATGTATTCGGCGAGCTTGTATTGCAGTGCGGAGATCGTGTCGAGAATTGGCGCACGCGCGCCTGAAGGTAAGGCGTCAATAAACGAGGGATAGACCGTGCCGAGAAGATCGTCGGTGTAGCCTTTTACGAAATCCTCAATCTTCCTCTCAAAGAAACTGGTTTCAAAAAGGGCGTTGAAAACAGTTTCCTGAGAAACCAACTCGTTGCCGACAGCATTGCCGATCGATTGCGACAGGCGTTCGCGATGGCGCGGAATCATTCCCTGCGGCCAGATGGTGATGCCGAAAAGTTTGGCGGGGCGGTACGGGTGAAACAGCATCCAGATTGCCAGCCATGCCGCGCCGTAACCGTGAATCGTCGCAATTACAACAATCGCGATACTGATGATGAGTTTAAAAGTGAAGGGATCCAAGACTCGTCAATCGTAAAGAGGAAATCGTGATTAGTAAACCGGAGGAAGGGTTTCAGGTTTCAGGTTCCACGTTTCAGGTTTCAGGTTTCAGGTCTCGAGTCTCAAGTTTCAGGTTCCAGGTTTCAGGTTCTGACTTGAAATTAATGGTTTGGGACTTGAGACCTGAGACTTGAGACTGCAAAACGCTCGAGACCTGAAACCTGAAACTTCAAACCTGAAACTTGAGACTCGTGTTCATTCCACCGGATAGCCCGCCTTGATCCAAGCTCCGGTGCCACCAGTCACATTCAATAGATTGGTGAAACCCTGCTGCTCAAGAATGCTGGTTGCCGCGCTCGAGCGATAACCGCCCGCACAAATCACTGCAGTCTTCTGGGTCGGCACAACTCCCAGACCGCCAACTGTCTGCTGCAGCTCTCCAAGCGGCGCGGTAACCGCTGGGCCAATGTGACCACTCTCGTATTCCGCCGGGCGGCGCACGTCGATCACTTGTAGATCGTCTTTGCCTTGAAGTAGCTCATGTAACTGATCCACTGAAATCTGCGGCACAGTCGCGACCTCAAAACCCGAAGCTCGCCAACTTTCCCAGCCACCCTGCAAATAGCCCTTCACATTTTCAAGTCCCACTCGAGCTAGTCGCATTCTTGCTTCCGCCACCTTCTCTTCAGACTCAGCTACAATCAGCAGCGGTGTTTCCATTGGAATCAGAGACGCAGACCAGATTGCAAACTGCCCACCCAGTCCCACATTGATCGAACCAGGAACATGCCCAGCGCCAAATTCCGTAGCCGAACGTACATCCAGGACAACGTAACGCAAACTGTTAGTTTGCGTAATCAACCCTCGCACAACCTCCGCCGTCAGTGGTTGAAGCGCGGGTAGCTCACTCAATGCTTCCGCACCACCGCGATTGATCTCGGCATCTTTGGCAAAGTATTCGGGTGCGGCCGGCAGATCAGTTGTCATCATCCGCACAAACTCGGCTTTCGACATCGGCTGGAGCGCGTAGTTGAACCTGCGCTGCTGGCCGATGGTCGATGAAGTTTCTTTTGACATGTTCTTGCCGCACATTGAACCCGCGCCATGGGCCGGATGAACTTCCACTTCATCGGGCAACTGCATAAGTTTGTCGTGCAACGTGTCGTACATCATCTCGGCCATCATCGCCGGGGTATAACCTTTTCCGCCCGCGAGATCGGGACGGCCGACGTCACCGACAAAAAGTGTGTCGCCTGTTAGAAGGCGCTGCGGCTGGGTTGAATCCGCAGTGTCGCTAACCAGGATCGAAATGCTCTCCGGTGTGTGACCCGGTGTTTCCATGATTCGCAATACTGCTTTTCCGACATGCAGCTCATCGCCTTCACTCACTGGACGATGGGGAAAGGTCGCGCCCGCGTGTTTGCTAAAGACAATCTCCGCGCCAGTGCGTCTTGCGAGCTCTCGATGACCGCTGACGAAGTCGGCGTGCAGGTGAGTCTCAATTACGTACTTAATCTGCAGCCCCTGTGCTTTCGCTTCTTCGATGTATTGATCGACATCGCGCTGCGGATCCACTACTGCCGCTTCTCCATCCGAACCAATCAGATAAGACGCCTGAGCCAGACACCCGAGATAGAACTGCTTAAAATACATGAGACCTCCTCACAACTCGCTTTCGCTCCAATTCTATTGTTAAAACTTTTACCCGTCAGGGAAAGTCGGAGAGCTTTTGTGCGCGATCGAGGATGAACTTACCGATTGAAGGGTCGTTTCGCAAGGGCAGCGGCATCGTCAACCTCCAGACAGACGAAGAGCCGGGAAAAGGACGAATCCTCTTCCCGGCCCACAACCTTTTCAGGAGGAATGCTTGTTCTTAACTTTGTGCGATGGCTCGACTGCGTCGTTTACGCAGACGCGATGCAATCCCGGCCAGGCCAGTTCCTAGTAACAACATGCTGGCTGGTTCCGGAGTTGAAGTAATCGTGCCGTTTGGCTTTTGACTGTTGCCGTCTGGAAGACTCTGCAAGTGAACCTGGGTACCAATGATTTCGAGGAATGCCGGAGGTACACCACTAAGCGTAAACACGACGGTCAATGATTCGCCGTCGTTTAAAACCTCAGCGTCGTTTCCACCATCGGAATTGACACCCAAACTGAACGCACCCTGCAAAGACTGGGTTCCGATTACGAAGTCGGCTACGGTTCCGCCGGCGTACGTGATGACGGGTGTACCGGCAAATATCATATTTGAGTTAAACCCAACTTCGGTGAGCTTAATGTCGTCAGTCGAAGTGTTGGTTAACACCAGCGTGACAGTGCCGGTCAGTTGGTTATAGGAGAACGTCGCTGTGGCGGTGCTGTTGGGAAAACCGACTGCGACATAGTTAAAGGTGGCGGATTGTCCGTTGGCAAGAGAGGCTGAGTCGGCAAAGGCGGATGCCGGACTGAGCAGTAGTAAGGCGGCGATGGCAAAAAAGCTATTCCTGAAACTGAGAATACGAGGCATTTAGTAACTCCTTCAAAGGTTAGTGTTTCGTTAAGCGACGGGGGTCGCAGTCAATTCTTACGCCAGTGAAAGAGAGCCAATGCGGTGACGATTCCAAAATTGTGGTGGGTTGTGAAGACGATTGAGTTGAGCAAGCCTGTTTAAAGGCTGGTGATTTCTTCTCTCTTGGGCCTCGCCCATTCACACAAGCTTTACATCAAGAGTGATGACCATGGGTCAGTCTGTGAATGTGGAAACCGGGACGAAAAAAAAAGAACATTGAACTTGCCTCGTTTACGAGGCAAGCCCGCACGGCCAATAGGCCGGCCGGATGGCGCGTAAACGCGCCAATTCAATGCAGCAACACTCGATTTACCTCTATAGAGCTAGTTGCTAATCACTCTTCAACCGGCAGATTGTAGAACTGGCGGGCGGGCTTCAATGGGCGCAACATCCAATAACGCCGGCGGGTGCCGTCAGGGGAGGATTTGTCAGCGGGTCGAGTAGTGTCCAGCCAGCGTCGATACACCTCTCGCGACTTCGCGGTATCGACATGGATGTCGCCATACTTATCTTCCGGCAAAGCTCGCTTCACCAGCACGGCCTGATGCCAACAATGCATTCCCGAGATCGGATCCGGATGAACCGGGAAGGTGAGGTTCTGATGCACGCCGACATCGCTCCACCAAATCCGTAGTGTGTCCGGATCGCTTGATTCGTAAGCTGCCACTCCCTTCTCTCTTTGCAGACCCCATTCGGCCCCGGTGTGATCCAGCTTTACCGTCGCCATCATCTGTCTCTGGCCCTGTTCGTGAGTTTTCCAACGCCCCATGTGGTGACTACAGGCGACGACATCCGGACGAATTCCTTCCGTGACCCATGCATGAACCACGAAATAACCAATCTCCGTTTCCACTCGCACCAGATCTCCCGTGCGCACCTCGAGCCGCTTAGCATGCGAAGGATGCAACCAAAGCGGATTCGTGTGCGCGATCTCATTAAGCCACTTCGCGTTCGCGCTGCGAGTGTGAATCTGCATCGCGAGACGGAAAGTGGAGATCAAGATCATCTGATCATCCTCGAGATTATCCGGATGCACATGGCTCTTGATGTAAGTCGGCAACGCATATTCCGGCCAGCCCCATGAAGCAAGCGTTGGTGAAAAGAATTCGAGGCGACCGGAAGGAGTCGGAAACCCACGGCGAATCTCACCGTCCACTCTAACGCCGACAAGTCGCCGACCCTCTTCGTCTCCGTCCGGATTGGGAACCGGAACAATGTTTGGCGACGCCGGCTTGGCAGCCCTCGTGAATACACGCCCGAGAGAATCCTCGTTAATGTCGTCAAGCTCGTCCGCGCCAACGGTCTCTTCATATATCGCGCCGACTTTTTTAGTGATCTCGAAGGCTCCATAGCGTCGCATGTATGCGAGCGGCGTCAGATTTTCAGCGGCGGCGCGGGGTGGCAGACCAGGCACGGAGTTCTCAAACAACCAGCCGTAATACTCATCAATGCCGAGACGAGTGCCGGGCTGTTGCTTTGATTCGACATACTGCCGAATTCCCAGGCTACCAGTAGGATCGATGCGCCAGGTCAGCTCCATCCAAAACTCATTCTCTTCCCAAACCTCACCCGGATTGACGTCGCGCGTGTCGCTCACGTCCTCGCCATCGCGTTGACGCGCGGCGCGCATCACCGGTTGGCGGAAACCGAGCCACTGCGAATCATGAGTCTCATAGGAGTGCAGATCGTGCCGCTCAGGCCCCAGCCCCATCGGCAAAACATAGTCAGCGAAATATGTAGTTTCATTCCAGACTGGAGTAAGAGCCACGTGACAACCGATGAGACTTTCGTCGGTTAGAGCTTCAATCCAGGAGAAGCCGTCGGGATTGGTCCAGACCGGGTTGTAAACGCGCGTGAAGTAAACATCGAGTTTTCCACGGCCATCTTTAAGAAAGTGCGGAAGCAGAAACGACATCTCGTGCATTGAAAGAGGAAACTCGCGTGGCCAGGTCTTTTCGTTCCACATGTTCGGATGTGGCGGCGTGTAGATTGGTCGCGGCACAAACTTGTTCCAGGCGTTGGGAAAGACACCGCCTTCGGTTGCGACCGCGCCCAGCAATGCGTTTAGCATGAAAAGAGCCCGCGCCACTGTCCAGCCGCCGCTTACTCCTGAAGTTACGCTGCGCCAATTGTGGCTGGAAAAGCGGGTGCCGGCGGTGGCTACCAGTTTGGCGATCTCTTCGATGGCCTTCGCGTCGACACGGGATTCGTGAGCAGCAAACTCGAATGTGTAAGCTGAGTAGAGTTGTCTCAGTTCGAGTTCGAATTCTGCGAAAGAATGTTTCGAGTTTTGAGTTTCTAGTTTCGGGACGTTTTCCGAGCTAGGAACTCGAAACTCGAAACCGCTTGCGAGGTACTCTTCCCAATTCCACCAGCGCCTCACAAACTCGCGGTTGTACAGGTTGTTCTGAATGAGATAATTCGCAATCGCCAAAAGTATTGCTGCTTCGGAGCCGGGATAGGGTGCAATGAAAAGATCAGCATGCGTTGCCGTGTTAGAAAGACGCGAGTCAAAGACAATCAATTTGGCGCCGGCAGCCTTACCATCCATCACTCGCTGCGCGTGTGGGTTGAAGTAATGACCTGACTCGAGGTGAGCGCTAATCAACAGAATCACTTTTGCATTCGAGTGGTCAGGGCTGGGACGATCCAAACCCATCCACAACTGATAGCCTTCGCGACTACCTGAGGAACAGATGTTAGTGTGCGAGTTGTGACCGTCCACGCCCCAGGCTGCCAGGATTCGTTCCGTGAATCCATCCTCTCCGGGACGCCCAACGTGATACATGATCTCGTCGCGTCTATCTTCAACAATGGCATTTCTGATTCGGCCCGCGATGTCGTCAAGCGCCTCGTCCCAGGTCACGCGTTCCCATTCGCCAGCGCCGCGTTTGCCAGTCCGCTTGAGGGGATAAAGAATGCGATCAGGATCGTTGATCTGATTTAGTGTCGCAGGACCCTTGGCGCAGTTACGACCGCGCGAGCCCGGGTTCTCCGGATTGCCTTCAAACTTCCTAACTTCACCGGTGGCTTTGTCGATGTAGGCTAGCAGTCCGCAGGCGGACTCGCAGTTGAAGCAAGTAGTGGGAACTAAGGAGAAGTGGCGTTCTTTGCGTTGCGGCCACGCGAGTGGATCGAGCTCAGTCCAATTATCCCAACGCTCTTTCGGCGGAAAGGCCGCGAGATGAATGCGCGACGGGCCGGGATAGAATGTCTCGCCGCGAGCCGTGGTTTCAGCTTTATCGACACTGACCGTTGCTTTCTTGTCCTCGATCTCCATCCGTCAACCTTTGCTTACCCTTCAGGAAACCTCCACTGCACTTTGCCCGACGGCTTGCGTTCTGATGCCGTTACGCCAGCGGCACGGATTGCCCGGCCTGCACGTATGCGTTTTCGTAAAGCATCAATCCCACCAAAGCCATTGGCGCGCCACCAACTCCAAGTGGCGTGCTCGCGTAACCGAGGAGTGCCAGCCAGGGCAAGAGTCCGCCAAGAAGCGTGAGAACCATCCCCAACCAGAAATCGCTTTTGTAGCGACCCTGCACCATTTCCCAGACCGCGAGCCGCGCATGTGCGGTGGCATGCGTTAGTGATACTTCGCCCCAAATCATCAAGACGTGAAGCAAACTTGTAAGCGCGAGAATCCACAAGAGTGGTGTGGTGATTCCCGCTTCCAGTCTGGTTGCCGGCTCGATGCGCACGACAAAAGGCAACAGCGCGGCCGCCCCAACGAGCAGGCACTGAACCAGAAGATGCGGAGGCAGCAAAGGGCTTTGCCACATGTCGCGCGCTTTCGCTTGCGCGAAGAGATAGGCAGTGTAGACGGCCGTTAGAATGGCGAGCGGCAGTCCTAAGATCATCAGCCAGCGATGTAGATAAAATGCGCCTAGCCAACTGGCGAAGAAATGCAGTGCGAGCACTGTGGTGTAGCCCGCGATGATGAACGCACCCTTGACCAGCCAGCTGCGCCATTGCGGTCTCGTAAAGATGAGATGAAACCGTTCGGGATGCTCTAGATCGAGAATCAGTAAACCACCCGTGATCGCCAGAAAGGCGCCCGCCAGCGATGGCGCAAGCCAAACCCAGATCACACTCTCCGGACGCAGGTATCCGAACAACACGAGCAGCAATGGCACCAGATAAGCTCCAGCGGCGATTCCCTTCGTCCAAGTGTAAAGACTGACTTTCCAGTCCCAGGGAATCGAATGCGCAACGTCATAAGAAAGGAGGGCCGCTGCCGAGCTGTTGTTGTAGGTGGGATTTCCGGAAACTACGTGCGTGCTTTCTTCAAGTTGTTCACTCCACATGAACAAGCCATTGTCGGGACGGCGTGCCGCAAGGGGATCGAGCGTAGCCTGATGCGCTCCTTTATAGAAAAGTTTCGGGAGGGTTTCTTTTTCCGGACGGCGCACATTAACGGATTCACGGTTAACAATCTGCGCGACATAAGAGTCGGGGTCATTCATGTCGCCAACCAGAATTGCCTGCGTCGGACAGACGACGACACAGGCGGGCTCCAGCCCGATATCAATGCGGTGCGCGCAGAAGTTACATTTTTCCGCCGAGTGATCTTCCGGATTGATGAAGATGGCGTCATAAGGACAAGCTGCCATGCACGCTTTGCAGCCAATGCAAATCGACTTGTCGAAATCGACAATGCCGTCGGCGCGCTTGAACATCGCGGTTGTCGGGCAGGCTGTGACACACGGAGCGTGCGCGCATTGATTGCAGCGCGTCACCTGATGCGCGCGTCGCGCTTGGGGGAAAATGCCGATATCAACGTGCTTGACGTAGGTTCGCGTGACACCGACGGGGACAATGTTTTCTGACTTGCAGGCAGTCGTGCAGGCATGACAACCAATGCAACGCGTGTTGTCGATGACCTTGGCCCACTTAATCTGCTGCGGCTCAGGCATGGTTTGAACTAAGCAATGAAGGGGCAGACTATAACACGGCAAGGGGATTGCCAATTGCCGATTGCAGATTGCCGATTAGTTGGAAATTGAACGCAGCAGTCACACCAGGCGGTAGCCGGTGGGCAAGGGGAACGCCTATCGCCGCTTTTCGAATGCCAATTGGCCCGTAACAAAGAAGCCAATCGGAAAGCGGCAATCGGCAATGTCTGGTACGTTGACAAAACATCGCAGCCATAAGAAATTAGACTTGGCTTGAGTCACCCCACAGTTGTGGATTGTTTAGGAGCAACTTCATGCGAGTTTTCAGTTCATTAGCAATTCTAGCCTTAGCGACACTGGCGTTTGGCGCTTGTAATTCGACAGAGCGGACAGCGTCGAAAGTGGCAACCAACACCAACTCGGCCGCGGCGAATAAGCCTAATCCGGTCGCGCCAAATCCTCCCGACAACGCCCGCCGCATTGATGTGCAGCAAGCGCAGGATCTGGTGGCGCGGGGGCAAGCCTATTTCGTCGATGTTCGCAATCAGCCTGCCTACGATCAGGGCCATATCCCCGGTGCTAAGTTGATTCCTTTTGCTGAAGTTGGGAATCGCATTGGCGAACTGCCACGCGATAAAACCATCATTACCTACTGTTCTTGACCAAACGAACATACGTCCGCCGGTGCGGTGGACACGATGAAAGCAAAGGGAATTCAAAACGCAGCCGCGTTACTGGGTGGTTTTGACGGTTGGAAACAGGCTGGTCTGCCAATTAACTCGAAACAATAACTACAAGTTTCGGGTTTCAAGTTTCAAGTTTCGAGACGAAACAAAACGCCTCTTCTTGACTCGTTCGAGTTCATTTCCAGCTTTGCTTCGAGATCACTTCAACCTGTAACCTGAAACCCGGAACCTTTCATACCGGTTGCGCCACAAAAGCCGGCAACGGTGTCATTGCCTTACTAGCGGGGACGCAAAGCACCGGGCAGGGTGCGTTGCGCACGACGCGCTCGATCTCAGAACCCAGCACCGGCGTTCCGCCAAATATTGACGCGTGAACGTTCGTACCAATCACAATCAGGTCAACTTCTCGCTCTGACGCCAGCCGCACTACTTCTTCATAAGGCCGCCCTTCGGTGACGTGTGTAATTGCGCGCGCCCCATCTTCGCGTGCGAACTGCGCCATCCGCTCCTGCGCATAACCGCGCAAGCGCTTCAGCGCTGAGAGCCCACCTTCGGGAAATAACACTGAAAGTTGTTCGAAGTAATCGCCGATAACATGGATCGCATGCAGCTCAGCGCCGGTCTGATTGGCCAGCTGTGTGGCCACGTGGGTAGCCGCACTCGACGAAGGACGAAAGTTAGTCGCCAGCAGAATGCGATTCAGCCGCAACTGGCAACGACTGTCATCGTGTTCGACAAAGTCATGTTGCGGCGGGCGAATGGTGAGAACCGGACACGGAGCTTCCGCGATGATTTCTTCCGCGGTGGAACCCCAAAGCGCGCGCGTCAGTCCCTTGCGACCGTGCGTCACAATTGTCACCAGGTTGCTGCCGTAATCCTGCGCCGCACGCGCGATCTCGCTGGCCGGTTCGCCTGAGACAATAACCGGCTCGACATCGAGTTCTTTAAAGAGCGGATCAGCCAGCACGTCACGAAAGTCATCACGCAACTGGGCGAGCCAGCGATCTTCGCTTTCGGCAATCGTCTCCGGAGGGTTGAGGAGGTTTGGCGGGACCTTTGCGCTCTGCACGCTCAGAACGACTACCCGTCCATTGCCGTTGCGGCCAAAAGCCGCAGCGTATTTCAACGCGGCGCGGGTGTGCGGTTTAAAATCAGTAGGAAACAAAATATTGCGGAAGGGATACATCAGCTGGCGCAAGTCTAACAAGATCGGGCGAGCGGGGAATAGCCCCAGCCCCCATTGCCGATTGGCGATTGCCGATTGGCGATTGGTCGATTGACGATCGCCAAGGGTAAGTTGCACTCCGGAAGGCCGGCTTGCCGCCGCTTTGTGTTAGCCGCATTCAATCAGCGCGGGTAAACCACCTCGCCGCGTGCAACTAATTAATTGGCAATCCCTTCGTTCCATGGCAAACTCCGCCAGCATTCCCGGTTACAGCAAGCGCAAGACCTATTTCGTTCGATTTAGGAGGCGACACCCTTGCTTAGAGGACTCTTTCGCACCAAGAACCTCGACGACATTCTAAAAAATATCGGTGGGCCGCAGTTCGCTTTGAAGCGAACCCTTGGCGCCTTCAATGTCACCTTGATTGGCGTTGGCGCGATCATTGGTGCCGGCATTTTCGCGACGGTTGGTTCCGCCGCTGCCGGCGATGCGACCGTTGGTCGTCCCGGAGCTGGACCTTCATTGATGCTGTCCTTTGTGATCACCGCGATCGTCTGCGGCTTCACGGCTCTCTGTTATGCGGAACTCGCTTCCATGGTCCCGATCTCAGGATCGGCCTACACCTATTCCTATGCAACGATGGGAGAACTGATCGCCTGGATTATCGGTTGGGACTTAATTATCGAGTACGCGATCGGCAACGTAGCGGTCGCCATCAGTTGGGCCGAATATTTTCACAAACTTTTACTTAACCTCGGCGTTCCCTTTCCCCACTGGCTGGCAGCCGACTATCGATCGGCGATGATTCTGGGAAGCGAAGATCCGGCACGATACGCCGAACTCTTCGGCGGCGCTCCGATAATTTTGGGCGTTCCCATTATTTTTAATTTCCTGGCATTCGCGATTGTTGCTCTGATCACCGTAATGCTCGTTTGGGGTATCAAGGAATCAGCCAACTTCAACGCCGGCATGGTGGCGATCAAGATTCTGGTGCTGATTTTCTTTGTAAGCACCGCGCTGTACTTCGTGCCGCCAGCGGAAATGGCGGCGAATTGGCGGCCATTTCAACCGCAGGGGTGGGGCGGGACTTTTGCCGGCGCCGCTTTGGTGTTCTTCGCTTACATTGGTTTCGACGCCGTCTCAACGGTTGCGGAGGAAACGAAGAATCCGGCGCGCGATCTGCCGATTGGAATTATTGGTTCACTCGTAATCTGCACGGTCTTCTACATCGTAGTCGCCGCAGTATTCACCGGCCTCGTGCCCTTCACTGCACTGCAAGAGGTCTCCTCTTCCGGGCAAGCTGAAGCGTTAACCATGGCCCTCGATTACGTTGCGCCCTCCGGTGTGACGCTTCCGCAAACGGTGGTCGCCTTTGGCTCGGTAGTCGCGCACACTGCCGTGTTGCTGGTGTTTCAATTAGGACAGCCGCGCATCTTTATGTCGATGGCTCGCGATGGCTTGCTGCCTCCGGTGTTCGCGAGCGTGCATCCTCGTTTCAAGACGCCACATGTGACGACGATTTTGACCGGACTGTTTGTCGGCGTGATCGCGGCGTTTGCAAATATCGAATCGATGTTGAACCTCACAAACATCGGGACGCTGTTCGCATTCCTGCTGGTTTGTATCGGCATTCCGATTCTGCGTCATAAAGATCCGGCACGTAAGCGACCATTTCGCGTGCCTCTGGGGAATTGGTTGATACCGGTGCTGGGCGCCCTTTCCTGCATTTTCCTGATGTACTACCTCGCGGCCGACACCTGGTGGCGCTTCATTGGGTGGCTCGTGCTCGGCCTCTCAATCTACCTGGCCTATGGCTACACGCGCAGCGCTATCGGCATAAGGCTGGGGCGGCCCGCCCGTACTCCACCCGTACTTAAACTTGCTGCGTTGGGATTCCTCACGCTTGCAGTTGGTCTGTTTACAGTTCCGCATGACATCGGAATCAAAGGCGTCCTTGAAGCGGCAACGACCTCCGAACATGAACAGCACCTGCGAACTTTGATCGGCCTGCTCCTGATTCTGGTGGGCCTCATGCTCGGCATTGCCGGATCGGTTGCGGTAGCGAAAACAGCGCCGCCCGATAACAATGCCGGGAATGGAGAGGGCGTAGCGTGACGCTTTCTCTTCTTGCCTTAGGGTTTTTGGTTTTAATCGCGACCGCCTATCGTTTCTACGGGCGCTGGGTGGCGCGCCAGTTTGAGCTTGACGACTCGCGCGTCACACCCGCGCGGCGCGTCAACGATGGTGTTGATTTTGTTCCCACCAAACAGTTCTATCTCTTCGGCCAGCACTTCTCCGCGATAGCGGCGGCCGGACCAATCGCCGGACCAATTCTCGCCTGTCAGTCTTTTGGTTGGCTTCCCTGTTTACTCTGGATCGGATTAGGAGTCGTGTTGATCGGCGCGGTGCACGATTTTGCGGCGCTCGCTGCTTCAGTGCGTCACGGCGCCACTTCAATTGCCGAGATCGTGCGCGAACATCTGGGAACCGGAGCGGGGCGAGCCATGATGGGTTTCATCTGGATTGCCCTCATCTATGTAATCGTTGCTTTCACTGACATAACCGCCGGCACTTTTGTAGGCGGCTCAGAAGAGTTGAAAGCGACGTCGGTTAATTTCAACCCCGGCGGAGCGGTAGCAGCGGCGAGCATTCTGTACCTGTTGCTTTCGGTAATCCTTGGCCTCGTGCAACGCTATCTGCAGCCGCCCCTCTGGCTGGTAACGGTGATTTTTGTACCCGCCGCATTTGCCCTTTCCTGGATCGGTACGTTGAGCTCTAAGCTGTTCGTACTCGATCACAAAACATGGGGCGTGCTGATTATCATCTACTGCGGTGTTGCCTCAATTATCCCAGTCTGGGTGTTACTGCAACCGCGTGGCTACCTCGGCGGCTTTATTCTCTATTCGGCGCTCGCGCTCGGAATCGTGGGCGTGTTTTTTGGCGGTTATGAAATTCAACAACCGGCTTTTAAGTCGTTTGATATTGGCGGCATGACGGGAACGCTCTTCCCATTTCTGTTTGTCACCATCGCGTGCGGCGCCTGCTCAGGCTTTCATGGCCTGGTTTGTTCCGGCACAACTTCAAAACAAGTCGAACGCGAATCTCACATTCGTTCGGTAGGCTACGGCGCAATGCTGGCCGAAGGCTTCGTGGCCCTAATCGCACTCGTCACCGTGATGATCGTCGCGCAGGATACGTTACGCGGCAAAGCTCCCGGCACCGTCTACGGCAATGGCATCGGACAATTCCTCACTCTCATTATCGGCAAAAACAATCTCGCGTTCGCAGTCACGTTCGGAGCCATGGCCTTCTCGACGTTTGTGTTTGACACCCTCGACGTGTCGATGCGCCTGGGCCGTTACATTGTTCAGGAGTTGTTTGGCTGGCGTGGACGAGTTGGCGCGATCGTCGGCACGTTATTGACGATGGGATTGCCGTTTTACTTTATTGTCTTCGCGCCGCCGAATTCGTGGTTAAAGTTCTGGACCTTGTTCGGCGCGTCAAACCAGTTGTTGGCCGGGCTCACACTTTTGGCGATCACTGTCTGGCTCTATCAAGCCCGGCAACGCATCACCTTCACGCTTCTGCCGATGATCTTTGTTTTAGTGATTACGCTTTGGGCCCTGACCGCCCTCGTCGTTGGTAATTTGAGAATCACAAAAATTGGAGCGGGAATGGTGGACATTGAGTTAATCAATGCCTTTGCCGCAGCAGCGTTAGTGCTGCTGGCGCTCTACCTGGCTGTCACTGCCTTGCTGAAGATCCGCAGTGATAAACAAAAAGGCAGCCTCACCACCCAACACGCGGCCGTGAGTTTGGAGTGACTGACCCTGTTGATTTAATCAAAGGGGCGTCCCTCCGGGGGCGCCCCCTTTCTATTCTGGGGTGCTCACAGAGGGACACCCTACACAATTTCGTCACGGCACGCGATATCCCCTTCTGGACAGTTTGGCTAGTTATCGGGATAATACGCAGTTTCAGTATGACTGGGTTGCTCGGCCGAGGGGGTGCGCCACCGTTTAAGCGACACTCAGCTAAGCGGCCCTATGCCTCCAGCTTGCCGGCGGGACTTAAATTACCGGCGATTAACCATCAGAAAGGACCGACGCAGAAGTGGAATTGCGCTGATTTCAGCAGCCTGCTGGCAGTTTGTCTGCTCCGTTTCTCTTAAAAACAACTATGAGTCACAACCTTACTATTTTCAGTCAGCTATCACATTTCAACATCGTCACCCGTGGACTTCTAACTTTCGCGGTCACCCTGGCATGCTTCGCTTTGGGCACTGCTCCCGCCTTTGCTCAATCGCACGGCGGCGGCGAAGCGAACCTTATTCTTCCGGATCTCGCAGACGTCAGTTTCTTCAACAACAGCATCAACGGTCACAACCTCCTGCTGGTCGGCATTGTGATCTGCATGCTGGGTCTGCTCTTTGGATTGGCGATTTATATGAACTTGAAAAAGTTGCCAGTCCACCGCGCCATGCGCGAGATCTCAGAACTCATTTACGAAACTTGCAAAACCTATCTGGTCACGCAGGGCAAGTTCATTCTGATTCTCGAGATTTTCATCGGCATCATCATCGTCCTTTACTTCGGCGTGCTGTCAGGAATGGAAATTCCGCGAGTGATTATCATTCTCGCGTTCAGTTTGGTGGGAATCGCCGGCAGCTACGGCGTTGCCTGGTTTGGTATTCGCGTCAATACGTTCGCTAATTCCCGTACTGCCTTTGCCAGTCTTGCGGGAAAACCTTTTCCGCTTTACGCCATCCCACTGCGAGCCGGCATGAGCATCGGCATGATGCTGATCAGCGTCGAGCTGCTGATCATGCTTTGCATCCTGCTCTTCATTCCTGGCGACTACGCCGGTCCCTGCTTCATCGGTTTCGCGATCGGCGAATCTCTGGGCGCTGCCGCGCTTCGCATTGCGGGCGGCATCTTCACGAAGATTGCCGACATCGGCTCTGACTTGATGAAGATCGTCTTCAAGATTAAGGAAGACGACGCGCGCAACCCTGGCGTGATTGCAGACTGCACCGGCGACAATGCGGGCGACTCAGTCGGACCAAGCGCCGATGGTTTTGAGACTTACGGTGTCACTGGGGTGGCGTTGATTACTTTCATTTTGCTCGCCGTGCCCAATCCCACCGTGCAGGTCCAATTGCTGGTCTGGATTTTCGTCATGCGCGTCATGATGATTATCGCGAGCGCCGCCTCTTAC
>JBPCMI010000142.1:0-7399 GCA_051002415.1 Pyrinomonadaceae bacterium | reverse complement strand
GGTCAGAAGTGTAGTGACTACGATGCCTGCTTCATTACGCGCATGAGAGATCGAGCCCAACAGGCAGACATAGTCGTAGTAAATCATCATCTTTTCTTTGCTGACCTGGCGCTCAGAAACAGCATGTACGGGAGCGTGCTACCTGATTATTCAGCCGTCATCCTGGACGAGGCCCATCTGCTTGAAGACGTCGCTTCCGAATACTTTGGCGCGCAAGTGTCGAGTTACCAGCTCGAAGATCTGGTGCGCGATGTGGGATCGGTTTCTATTGAAAACGCCGAAGTGGATCGGGAAGTGACAAAGACTTCGTCGCGCCTGCTGCACTTCGCCGATAACTTCTGGATGGGCTTTCGCGAGGGGCGGGGAACGGAAGGACGCTATCCAATCAATCCCCACATGTTTGCTATCAAGAAGGCGAACGGCGAGGTGACATCAACGCCCCTCGGTGATTTGTATCTGGCGCTTGATGGCGCACTCGCGCGTCTGGAAACCACCCTTGACGCGATTAAGGACAAGCCGGCGGAGATAGAGAATCTCGTCAGGCGACTCAGGCAAAGTCGATTCGATCTCCAGTTCATCATTACTGGAAGTGACAAGAAGTTTGTTTACTGGACCGAGCGCCGCGGTCGTGGGCTGTTCCTGCGCGCTTCGCCAATTGATGTTTCGGGTTTGCTGGAAGACAAACTCTTCAGCGAAGTCGATACCGTGGTGCTGACCTCGGCCACACTTTCGAGTGCCGGGAATTTCGCCTTTATTCGTGAACGTTTGGGACTCGATAAGGCAAAAGATCTAATTGCCGAATCAACTTTCGATTACCAAAGCCAGGCCATTCTCTACCTGCCGCCGAAGATGCCTGATCCACGGTCGCCGGATTGGGCCGCAGCTGCGGCCGAAGAAGTAATCAAAATCGTAAATGCTACAGCAGGCCGTGCGTTCGTACTTTCGACCAGTCTGGCGGGCATGCAATCGCTCTATGACCGGGCCATGCCCGAACTCGACTTTCCCTGTTTTATTCAAGGCAGCGCTGCGAAAGGACGACTGCTGGAAAAGTTTCGCGAGACGCCTAACGCTGTACTCTTTGCTACCTCAAGTTTTTGGCAGGGAGTAGATGTCCGCGGTGAGCAACTCTCTTGCGTGATCATCGACAAATTGCCGTTTGCAGTTCCTACGGATCCAATTGTCGCCGCGCGGCAGCGTTACATTGAAGACGAAGGTGGCTCGAGCTTTTTCGAATACAGCGTGCCCCAGGCGATTATTAGTTTGAAGCAAGGACTGGGTCGCCTGATTCGCAGCACAACCGATCGGGGAGTGCTCGCGGTGCTTGATCCGCGCCTGCGCACCAAGGCTTATGGCCAAACGTTCTTACGGAGCTTGCCCCAGTGCCGCGTCACTTCAGACGTTGATGACCTGGCGCGAATGTTTGAGGCGAGTGCGGCGGTCTCAGGGTAAAGTGCTTTTGCCGGAGAAACTTATGGACGAAAATGAAGCTGAGGATCGAACTATTTATAGGGTCGTCGTAAACCATGAAGAGCAGTACTCGATCTGGCCGGAGGGTCGCGAAAATGCTCTCGGCTGGCGCGATGCTGGCAAGACCGGTATAAAGGCTGAATGCTTGGAATTCATCAAAGAAATTTGGACCGACATGCGACCGAAGAGCTTGCGAGACCAAATGGCAAAGAATCAGGGAGAGCAATAATGGCGGGCCGGTTTGAAGTAATGATCGAGCGCAACTTTTCCAGCGCGCACCAGCTGCGTGGCTATAAGGGAAAGTGTGAAAACCTACACGGCCACAACTACCGGATTGAGATCTACGCGCGTGGCCGGGAGCTGGATAACATCGGGTTGCTGGTTGATTTTGTGGAGCTAAAAGCCGCGGCTGATGAAGTGGTGCAGTACCTCGATCATCGCAACATCAACGAGCTTGAGCCATTTGTTGAATTGCAACCTTCGGCGGAAAACCTGGCGAAGTATGTGTTAGAGCGAGTGGCAGCAAAGGTCGGAGACGACCGCGTGCAGATTTATAAGGTGCGCTGCTTCGAAACTCCGACAAGCGTGGCGACTTACGAATTAACGGCGTAGTTTCGAGTTTCGAGTTCCGAGTTTCGAGAACTGTCAAGTCTGCAAGGCATTCAGAAACAAAGAGCACTAACCCGCTTACAGTTCCGATTCAGGCTTAAGACTGAGCGTGGCAACACCAAATTCAGAACTCCCGACCGTAAAACCCGAATGCGAAACTGGGAACTCAGGGCTTGAAATTGGGAACTGAGGGCTCGTCGGACTCTCACCCGAACAAACTTGAAACTCGGAACTCGAAACTTGTTTCCGCATGTTCCGCATGTAAGGCTTTTCGCAGAAGAGATAATACAACCAGGCAAAGATAATTGTTGCCGGTGTCACCACCAGGAAAGTGTTCACCATGGCTGGAAGGTCCTTAAACACGAACCACCAGGACTGCATGATCACCAACTCGTGAGTTAGGTAGAGGGAATACGAGAAGACTCCGATTGATGCGAAGCCGGCAACCAACCGCGGCCGGCTGATGACCCCCCAGGACTGCTCCGCGTGCACGAACCGGTTAACCACCACAAAGAATCCAAAGCCCCACAAGGGATGCATTAAGAACCACCCGAGCGTATGCAGTGGAGTGTCTTTCTGCATGTTCGGGAGCGCTGTTGAGATTATCGAAGCGAGGACAACAGCGATCCCTCCCAGCGATATATTGCGACACCACTTGGGAATCTTTACCAAACCGAAGGCTGCTTCAACAGCGAATGCGCCGAGGGCCCACGTGAACCAATGGGAAGCTGCTGCCTCGGGAACGGGAACTCCAATCCCGGTCTTCAACCAGATAAGGTGGCTGAAACCGAACCAAGCCAGGCGCGCGAGGGCGCAGATGATCAGCGTCAGTCCCCAGCCCCAACGCATCCGCAAGAACAGCAAAAGAAAATAAGCCAGATAGAGTTGTTCTTCGATCGCGAGCGTCCAGAATACGCCGTTGATGCTGTAACAAGTTTGCGGATCGAGATTGTGCAGCATCAGCACGTGCATGAAGACGTCGTAAACAAAAAAGTGCGTAACGTCGATCCCGGCAGTAACAGCTGTGAGCCCGAGGAAGATAACGAGTGCAATGAGATAAGGCGGATAGAGTCGGCGCAGACGTCGTTTCCAAAATGCGCCAAACTTAATCTGATGGTTTTGACCGGCAGCTCGCGCTTTCGCCCACTGCAGGTGAATACAAAAACCAGAGATGACGAAAAAGAGGAAGACGCCGATATAACCAAACGAGGCGAGAAACTGGATCATTCTCACCGGATAGCGAAAGAAATTGTCGGGGACCGCGCCGCCGGTTTGGTGGACCGCGTGATAAAAAACAACGCCCAGTGCGGCAATGCCGCGCAAGGCGTCAATGCTTGAGAGCCGACTCGCAGGTGAAACGAAATCAGTCCCGGTAGTAGCTGAGGGGAATTGGTTCGTGTTCAAGCTTGAAAATATTGACCGCCGTTTGAGGCCGCTGTTGTGTCAACCTTACGCCGTCGCCAGCGAATTCACGTCAATATTATATTTTCTGATCTTGCTGTAAAGCCGCGGACGGTAAATGCCGAGCAGATTAGCGGCTGCCTGTTTGTTGCCCCCGGTGCGTTGTAAGGTTCGTTCGATGACCAGTCGTTCGATGTCTTCGAGCGTCATGTTCGGCGGAACGTCCCATTCAACTCCTGCCGCCGCGCCTTCTGGAAGCGAACCATTGTCGAAGGGAAGATCGACCGGCTCAATCCTGTTTGCCTTGGCAAGCAATACCGCGCGCTCGATCACGTTTTGCAATTCACGCACATTGCCTGGCCAGGTGTGACCGAACAAGCGTTGATACGCCGCTTGCGAGACCCCGTTAATCGGTCGTTCATACTTCTGCGCATAAATGTGCAGGAAGTGTTCGGTCAGCAATTGAATGTCTTCGTTGCGCTCGCGCAACGGTGGCACATGGATGGTGATAGTGGAGATGCGATAGAAAAGATCGTCTCGCAAAACGCCATCGCGGATGGCGTCGGCGGGCGGCCGGTTGGTTGAAGAGATCAGGCGGAAATCAACAGCAAAAGTCTTTTCTGAACCGATCTTCCGGTAGCTGCGTTCCTGCAGCACACGTAGCAGCTTCGGCTGCAATTCAACCGGCATCTCCGCGATTTCGTCGAGCATGAGCGAACCGCCGGCGGCATGCTGCACCAGACCTTCTTTATCGGCATGAGCACCCGTGAACGCGCCTTTCGTGTGACCGAAAAGCTCCGATTCGATCAACTCCTTGGGCAGGGCGGCGCAATTCACTTTTATGAAAGGCTTCTTCGAGCGGAGAGAATTGTAGTGGATGGCGTTGGCAATCAATTCTTTGCCGGTGCCGGATTCGCCGACGATTAAGACGTTAGCGTCAGACTTTGCGACTGATTCGATCGTTTCATAGATCGTTTGCATCGCCTTGGACGCGCCGATGATATTGAAATATTCCGAACGAGTTGAAAGTTGCCGCCGCATGTTTGCGGCCTCGGCTACGAGCTCGCGACGCTCGAGCGCTTTATCCACGAGAGGCTGAATTTCTTCGAAGTCGAACGGTTTTTCAACGAAGTAAAAGGCGCCCGCTTTTGTCGCTTCAACTGCCCGGGCCACCGATCCATATCCGGTAACAACGATCACTTCGGTTGTCGGGCGCGCATCTTTCATGTGCCGCATCACTTCGAGTCCGTCCATGTCGGGGAGTTGTAGATCGCAAATCGCGAGGTGATGACCACCCTGATCGAACAACTCGATCGCTTCCGCGCCAGTGGCTGCCGTGTCAACGGAGTAACCTTCATCAATTAGATTTGTCCGCAACGAATCAGCCATGACAGGCTCGTCATCGATCACGAGAATTCGCAGATCTTTGTGCTCCACCTTTTTCTCCTCCCTGGAACTGGCTGAACCGGTCGTCTCCATGACGCACTCCTTTTTACAGGCAGCCTGGATCAGTGTGTTAGTTCGTTAACGGTAGACTTACCCGCAGCGTCGTTTCCTGTTGTGTCGCCGCGCCGCCATGTGCTTCGATAATTTTCGCAGCCAAAGACATTCTGATTTCGACACTTCCCGCAAACGATTGAAACGGATCGTGATCGATTCCATTCACATCATGCCATTCGATTAAAACGGATTTCTGAGCCTCGTCCTTCAGACTCACTCGCAGACTGCCATTTTCTTCGGCTCGCTTTGAAAGCTTCAACGCGCCAATTGAAATGGACTTTAACGCTTCAGTTAATGCCGCAGGATCAAACTCTCCGATCAGTGGCGACTGATCTCCTTCGATTATTAACGCACCCGTCAACGCGCCGGTTGCACGCGTCGGTTCAGCGAAAGTTGCAGCCACACCACGCATGATCTTTTGCAGGTCAACCTGCGATTGCTTTCGCAGCTCAACGGGCTGGCCGTAATCCATCAAAGTAGAGAGATCGGCCGCGGCTCTATCCAAACCTAAGATCAATTTGTTAACGGTCTCCATCTCGTCAGGCGGTTGCGTGCCCTTCTCCATGCGCTTGCGCAGGAACGTGGCATACAGTTTGAGACCATTTAGTTGGTTCTTCAGATCGTGAACGATTTGAAAAGATGCTCGACCCAGGGTTTGGAGAGAGTTGCTATCGTGTAACGGCGTCAATAAGGGCTTCATCAATGAGTATTCGCGGAGCCGGGCCCACAGGTTGAGCACCAGATGAAAAATTTGCGGGGGAAATCGGTGTATGAATTGAACCCGGGTAGCCGGATTCGATCTGTCGCATTTCGATGCGACATCTTAGCAAAAAGCCTCTGCGTATACTAGTGATACAGTGAACTCAACAACTTACAGCGAATGGATTCCCGTGACTACAAAATCCCAGCACTATCCAAGTGTCGATCCCTCCTCCCGCAGTTCAGCTCAAACGCGCGTTCTACTGGTTGAAGACACTGAAGACAATCGCGTCATGATGCGACGGCTGCTGGAGATGAGCGGGTACTCGGTCACCGAAGCGGTGAACGGGATAGAGGCGGTAAGTCAGGCGGAACATCAAACTCCGCAGATCATCCTGATGGATCTCAGTCTTCCATTAGTGGACGGATTGGCCGCGACCCGCCGAATTCGACAGTTGCCGAGCGTGAAGGGCGTGCCAATTATCGCGGTCTCAGCACACGACACCATGGATTTTCACGCCGAGGCCCTCGCCGCCGGTTGTGATGCGTACATTACAAAGCCTATCGACTACGGCGAACTCGAGGGATTGATTGAGAGTTTGTTGGATCAACACGCCTAGCCACAGTTCCATCGCTGCTTCTGGCTGTACAAATCCCCGGGAACAAAGCCCATCGCCTTGGGTCTAACGATAACGATTCGTGGTAGAGATCCAAACCACCTTCGATTGCAAAACTGTTTTCTCGGTCCTACAATTGTGCCATTCCTATGAGTAGTTCAGATAGAGACTTGGAAGGCTCCGACGACTCGCGGCGGAAAATTATTATTGGCGCGGCAGTAGTGGCCGCGCTTTTCTTTGCCATCATCTTTTATTTTCTGATGCGCGCGAGTAGCGGCGGCAATCTGGAACCGATTTTGGAAGGCGCTCTCCGTCCGGGCTCGCCGGAGTTTGATCAGAACATCGCCAAGCTCTATCTCGATCCGCCGGAAGCGGATGAAGCCAAACGCGCTCTGGGCGACATCGTCATGAACCTGCAAACGACCGTGCGAAACTTCACCGGACGCACGATCAATGGCTTGGAAGTGAAGGCGGCAGTAGTTGATGGTGAGGGCAAACCCGTTAAGCAACGGACCGTAGTCGTGATTCCAACTAAGCAGGCAGAGCTATTACCAAACGGCACGATGTTGGTAGTAGTGCGGCTGGACGGAATGAAAGATACGGATCACCGGGCCAATATAAACATGGAAGTTACCGGCCTGAAGTTCAAGTGAGCAGATTCTAGGAAGTGGCGTCCGGTTCCGCAGAAGACTCGACGAACAGATCTTCTAATGATTGCCTGACCGGCTGAACTGAAATCAGCTTCCCTCCGACCCGTCTCAGCGCAGCAATTGCCTCATCAACGTGCTGCTCATCCCCTAATTCAATGCGAACGCCGCTTGCCGTGGCACTTACTTGAAATTCATCGCCCTCAGGCAGCAGTAACAACAGAGGTGCAGTGTCAGTTCCCGTCGCGATCACCTCGACTCGATCCGTTTTCCCGGCGCCGCGGCGCAATTCGTCCAGATGTCCCACGTGTGACAGCTTTCCGCGCTTAAGTATAGCTACACGATCGCATAACACTTCGATGTCAGACAAGATGTGCGAGTTCATGAAAACGGTCTTACCCTCTTGTCGCAAACCGGCGATCAAGTCGCGCACTTCTCGGCGTCCCACCGGATCCAAAC
>JBPCMI010000141.1:0-12961 GCA_051002415.1 Pyrinomonadaceae bacterium | reverse complement strand
CTGTAGGGGCGGCACGCCGTGGCCGCCCCATTCTTTTGTCTACCTGCGCCAATGAAGGGGTGACCACGAGGGCCACCCAGCTACGGAGTGGGCGATAGAGTGGCGGGTTCACGCGCCATCCCGTAGCCCCGACGTGTCGGGGCTGGCCTATTAGCCCTGCGGGGTTGCCTCGTGAACGAGGCACAACACTCCGGTTCTTTCGGTCAGCCCCCACAACTCGCGAACGAAAATTGAAAATGGCTGAAGAATGTAAGATCCGCTTATTGCAAATCCGACGAATTTCGATCTCGATTTCTGCAAAATCCAAATCCCGCAATCTCAACTCATGTGACGCTGCGACGAGAGGGCCGAGGAAAGTGATGAGACGGCCTCTCAAGTGTGTGGCCCAAACGGCACGATCGTTGCCCTTCCTGAACTCTGCCAACTCCCCGTTGCATCGTTGGCCATTCGACTTTCTGGAAACTTGAAATACTTCAAAGGGACCAGAAGAACGGCTTAACGATCAATGAAGGTGAAACAACCGGACGATCGAGGTGAAGCTTAGTTTTCGTCACGACGATCAGAGGACATGTTTCAGCTCCCATGAATAAAGGGTTCAAGAGAGGAAATCGAATTATGAGTAAGACCAAAATAGGAAGATCTGCCGCAACCAGCGGCTTAGCGTTCTTAGCAGTCGTCTTCGCACTCGCTTTGACGGCTGCTACCACGCTGGCACAAAGCGCAACCGGCGAAATCGTCGGGAAGGTGACTGACCCCAACGGGGCAGTCGTCGCCGGCGCGGTTGTCAGCGTGAAATCTGTAGACACTGGGCGCGAGGTGACTGCTACCTCGGACGACCAGGGTAGCTACACCATCCCTTCGCTACAACCGGGCATCTATGATCTCTCGGTGCAAGGCGGCAATTTCAAGCCGAGCAACCAACGAGTGCAGGTGACTATCGGATCAAAGGTATCTGTTGATACGCAACTAGCCCTGACTGAAGTCACCGGCGAGACCGTCAGCGTGATCGCTAGCGATGGAGTCGAAGTGAATACGCAAACCGCGGAGGTTTCGAACATCGTTACCGGCACGCAAATTCGCGAGCTACCGACGTTGACGCGAAACCCGTACGACCTAATCGGAATCGCGAATAACGTTTCCAACGACGATCCGGGCCCGGCAGTCCCAGGCGTGGGCGTCTCAGGTCGTGGAGCTGGTTTTAATATCAACGGCCAGCGCGCGGCCAGCACCAACGTGCTGCTCGATGGCGTTGATAACAACAACGTCTATTACGCATCCCTGGGTCAAAACATTCCCCTTGATGCGGTGGGCGAGTTTCGTGTCGTCACCAGCAACTTCTCGGCGGAATATGGACGCGCCTCAGGCGGCATCATCAACGTGCTGACCCGCGGCGGCTCCAATTCTTTCCACGGTTCAGCTTTCGAGTTCAATCGTATTTCTAAGCTGGCCTCGAATGGCTATAACAACAATGCCAACGGGGTAGAGCGTGGCGTTTTCACGCGCAACCAGTTTGGCTACACGATTGGCGGACCGGCCATCAAGGACAAGCTGTTCTTCTTTAACAGCACCGAGTGGACCCGCGTTCGCAGCACCGGAGAGGTGCTATCAGTGGTGCCGACTTCGGCCTTGATCAACGCGGCTGCGGCTTCGACGCGCAACTTCTTCGCCGCTCATTCATTGCAGAGCACGCCCACTGGCACGTCCTTTACCGTGGGACAGGTCACCGACACTTTCAACCTTCCGGCCGGAAATGCCTTCGCGGCACTTGATCCGAATCTGCGAGCTTTTGAGCTCGTTAGATTCACCGAACCGACCAACCTCGGTGGTGGAGTTCCGCAAAACACCTATTCGATGGCGTTGCGCGTGGACTTCAACCTCAGCCGCGATACTCTCCTCTATGGACGGTTTGCTCGTGAGAGCAAGCTTTTCCCGAACGGCAGCTCGGCCTTCAGTCCCTGGACTGGTTTCGACACCCCCGCTTCCAACCTGAACAACAACTTTCTGGTTTCCCTGACTCACACGTTTTCGCCGAGTCTCGTTTCTGAAACTAAAGTTGCTTTCAATCGCCTGAACGGCAGTCAGCCTTATGGCGATCAACCGATCGGCCCAGGTCTCTTCATGTTTCCTGGAGCGACCGGAACGATCGGCGGACAGGCGATCGCATTTCCGGGTTACTGGCCATACAACGCAGCCAGTTCGCCTGCCGGATTCGGTGGGCCTCAGAATCTGGGGCAGCTGTATCAGGACTTGAGTTATACGCTCGGTCGTCACCAACTCAAGTTTGGCGGTCAGTATGTCTACATTCAGGATACCCACACCTTCGGTGCTTATGAGAACGCAGTGCAGAGTCTCGGAGCACAGGGCAATTACGGTCAGGCGTTGGGTAATCTGATCACCGGTAACATCAACCAGTTTCAGGCGGCCGTATTCCCGCAAGGAAAATTCCCTGGGGAGGATGTGAATCTGCCTGTGAGCCCTCCGGACTTTACGCGTAGCAATCGCTACAACGAATGGGCCGCTTACCTAAACGATTCGTTCCGCGTCAGACCCAATCTGGTTCTGAACCTGGGACTGCGCTACGAGTATTACGGGGTACAGAAGAATAAGAATCCGGATCTGGATTCCAACTTCTACTTCGGTCAAGGATCCACTCTGCAAGAGCGCATCCGCAATGGCAGCGTTCAACTCGCCCAGAACAGCCCCGTGGGTGGACTGTGGAAACCGGACAAGAACAACTTTGCGCCACGCGTAGGTTTTGCCTGGGGCATCTTTGGCGACGGTAAGACCAGTCTCCGGGGTGGCTATGGCTTGGCTTACGAGCGCAACTTCGGCAACGTGACGTTCAACGTGATTCAGAATCCACCGAACTACGCGGTGCTTTCGTTATTCAATAATGCTGACGTGACAAATCTGCAAATCACTACCAACAATGCGGGACCTTTGGCCGGCAACACGCCTCCCACCAAAGTGCTGCCCGTTACCAGCTTGCGTCACGTGCGCGAAGACATAACTAACGCGTATGCGCACTTCTTCAGTGCCGCATTCCAGCGTGAACTAGGGAGAGGAAATGTGTTGTCCATTGAATACTCCGGATCACGCGGTCAGAGTCTCTATTCGATCTCGCCGTTGAATATCCAGGGCGCAGGCGCTTTTTACCTGGCTGATGCAAATCCGAATTCACGGCTCAACAACCGGTATTCCAACATCAACACTCGTGGAAACGAAGGCTACTCCCGCTACAACGCGCTGATCGTGGCGCTCGACGGCACCAGCTTCCGCAACACGGGAATGCAGTTCACGGCTCATTACACTTTCGCCAAGGCGAACGACAACCTGAGCTCAACGTTTAGTGAAGGTGCATTCAACAACAACCTCGGGCTGACGAATCCGTATGACCCGAGTTTCGACTATGGTCCGGCGGACTTCGACGTCAGGCATCGTTTTGTGGGCAGCTTGATCTGGGCGCTACCCTTCGCCAAGAACAAGACTGGTTTCGCCAAGGCTTTGCTTGATGGTTGGACGGTGACTGGCATTTTCAACGCTCGTACCGGAACTCCGTTCACGATCTTCGACGGCAGTAACGCGTTCCTATCCAGCCCGAGGCTGGTGGCGAACGGTCCGCTCACTGTCAACGTCACTCCTACCAACAACGCCAACTTCTTCAACTACATTGACCTCACGGGCCAACCAGTTGGAGCGTTTGGCAATGCGGTTTGCGGTGGCTGTTCGGACTTTGGTCCTTATCCGGCCGGTATGACCACACGTAATCAGTTTCGTGGTCCTGGCTACTGGAACATCGACGCCGGTGTTTCGCGCAACATAAAGTTCGGCGAACGGTACACCTTGCAGCTGCGGGGTGAACTCTTCAACGCGCTCAACCATGCAAATCTTTACATCGCTCCTGGTACTCAGGATGTCACCAGCGGTTTCGTCGGAGCCATCAAGGGCGTCACGCCCAACGGCAACGTCGAGCGCCGCAACGTGCAACTGGCTGTGAAGTTCATCTTTTAGCTGGTGCGGATGTAGAGGTACTTAACCGAAGCGGGAGCAGTGAGAGCTGCTTCCGCTTTTTTGTCAGTTGTCAGTTGTCAGTGGCAGAAGGCAGAAGCCGCTGCCTTCTGCCTACTGCTTACTGCCTACTGCCACTGACCATCACCTTCCCAGCAAAACACTCACACTTCGACTTTCCGAATTGGTAGTGACAACGTCGAGTTTGCTGTCACCGTTCAAGTCCGCGGCTACTAGTCGCCAAGCTCCTCTCCCGGTTGAGAAAGGCGAGCCAGGCGCCGCGCGGAAGTTGCCGCGGCCATCGCCCAGCATGATCCGCACGCCTTCACCGGCCGCAGCCAGAGCATCAACACGACCGTCGTGGTTCACGTCCGCGACTGCCACCTGAAAGGCGTTCCGGCCCCAGTCAAACGGCGAACTGCCGGATTCTGAAAAACGTCCCTTACCATCGCCGATCAAGACCGTTAACGCGCTTTGGTCGTGATGCGTGGCAATGAGGTCGGCCTTGCGATCGCCGTTAACATCTCCAATATCTGCGAACCACGGCTGACCTGTACGCGTAGGGAGCTCAGTCCGGCGAAAGCCACCGCGTCCATCGTTCAACAAAAGAGTCAACGCAAAACTTTTCGGCAGTTGCTGAGCACGCAGCGGTCCGGTTGCCGTAGCGGTCGTGATTATGTCGAGACGCCCATCGTTGTTTATATCGCCGAGAGCAAACGGATCCGGGCTGGGACCAACGGCGAATGCGTTGGGTGCTCGTGTGAAGCGCCCGCGCCCGTCGCCGAATGCGATTGACACATCGTTGTCGGCATTGTTGGCGGTGATCAGATCGAGTTTGCCATCGCCGTTGATATCGCCCATTGCCAAACCGTGTGTGTGTGGATGCTGCCCTTCTTTCATAACAATTGGCGAATTCGGTGCGAGGGCCAACGCTCCTTTGCCATCGCCAAGCAGCAGGACGACTCCGTAGCTGTCGTGACTGTCGATCGCCAAGTCCAGATTCTTGTCGCCATTCACATCGCCAAGCACCATATCGCCCGGAGGGTCAGGCAAGGTCAGCGAGACGGACTTCCGAAATTGTTCATCGCGGCCGCCAGTGTTTAGCAAAACAGTCAGGATACGTTCGTCGCCACATGAGACCACCAGGTCAGGCTTGCCATCGCTGTTCAGATCGCCGACGACAAGATTTCCCGGTCCGCACGTAAGGAGAATTGATGAATCCGGCTCTGCAAAAAGCGGCTGTTGCGGATCCCCGTTCGCTTGTCCCGCACTGCATGACGACAGAAACAGCATCCCCAGCAAAGCAGAGATACCCATGCCCGCTCGAAGTCTATTGTCGTTCACCTGACACTCCTTTCCTCGTTCATCGATTGAAGAGGGCTCCAATCATTTCGTCATTTAGTTATTAGACGGGCGGATCGTTGGAGATCTTCCCGAATAGTTGGCGGCTGGCAGGCGACGGTTCTCCAGCCAACCGCGCTTTCAGGCTCAGAGAAGGTAAATCCCAAAGCGAGGTCCCGAATTTTGTCGGGTTTGGGATAGAAATTATCGATCACGTGAAGAAAGGGCTTCATCGTTCTTTAACTTTGAGCTAATGAGGTCTGAAGTCGACAATCATGGCTTCGAAAATCGATAAGAGCCGTCCTAGGAGGCTGGTAATAACGCCAATCCAGAAACCATCCGGAAACGTTAACGAAGGCAGAATGAAAGAGAAGGCGGCCATGGAGGAACGAAATTCTAAATGCGAGGAGTGACGAAGATCTAAGCGGGCTGACTTTTATCACCTTGCATCGGACTCGCCAACGACTGCCGGTCTACCGGATAGGGCTGGGAGTCACTGACAGGATTTTCCTGCGAGGTAAGCCGCTTTAGATTCTCGTCCGGTGAAACCAATCCTGTTTTCCAAATATAGATAATTGAGATCACGAGGGCAATGGTGCAGGCGACTCCGCCTTCAATTCCATACCGAGCTCCCGTCAGCCACGCCGGTCCTAAATCACTTCCGATTAGGATTGGGTTGGGTGCGACCTTTGTGATGCCACTCACTGGCAAACCAAACAAAGCCCCGAGGGCCCAGTTCCACGCCCAATGCACGCCGAGCGGAAACCACAAACTCCGCGTCTTTAAATAAGCGACTGCCAGCCAAACTCCGGCGAGTGCAGTGTTAACAAAAGCAAGTACACCGCCAGCGTTAGGATTGTCGAGATGAATAGCCGCAAAGGGAACCGAAGTAAGAAAAACGCCGAGCCAGATCAGGCCTGCGCGCGCGAGAGTTTGCAAGGGATAGCCACGAAACAGAGCCTCTTCCGCCAAAGCGGCGACAATGAAGAGCCCGCCTGACAGCAGCACAGTTGTGGCAACCGATTTGATCGGCATCGGCGAAAGTGAAAACCGCAATCCTCCTCCAACGAAAGCAATCGCGGTAGCGAGAGCAAGTGACACTATTCCTATTAATGAGCCAAGCAACAGATCGCGAAGCCAACGCGCGTGCAACGTCAATCCCAGGCTGCGCCAGGGAAGACCTTCAAGCACCCGTGAACAAATGTAGCCTGCTGCGAGAGCCGCCCCGAGGAATGTTAAGCGGAAGACGATGTCGGCTAAATGATCCGGGACTGACATCGCGGGAGCGAAATTAATCGCCAAGACATAGATGACTCGCAAAGCCCCGGTCACTCCGAACATCAAGACGATGAAGAGGCCGGCAAAGATTCCGAGTCGCCAACCGCTGCGCAGGCGCCGCGCATCGTTGAGGAAGAGTTGCTGTAGCAGATCCATGTGCTGGCATTGTAACTGAAGATGTCCAATGTCCAATGTTCCAGATTTAAAAACAGACAATCGAAAAGCGTTCCCTACGCCGCGTAGTGGCCAGTTGAATTTAGCCCGGCGTTTCAACGTCGGGAAGAGACACATGAAGCTCCAAATCGTCGCGTTAGCGACGGCTGATGACCGTACGGTCGGCTATTCAATCGTCGCTACGCGACGATCTGGAGGGTGCCGCACTCCCCGGCGTTGAAAGGCCAGGCTAAATTCAACGCGACGCTCCGCGTCGAAAATACCAAGTCACGCTTCGCTAAACGCGAACAAAGCCGGCCTCCTGACTGAGGCTAACCAATCGTTGTGCTAAACTTTGGCCCGGTTTTATGGGCGATCAGCAACAAAAAGCGTTCGACAGGCGCAAGGTTACAAAACGACGACGCGTCTTGTTTTGGACTCTGGGTGTCATTGTACTGCTGCTGCTTTTCGTGATCGTCTCGCAGCAGTTGTGGCTTTGGAACATCGTGCCCCTCGAAAGCGCGTCCGATACAGTCGTGCTCTACGCGCTCTCGACGCTCAACTTCATTGCCTTCGTAGTTTTCTCTTTTATCTTCGTAAGAAATCTCCTGAAGCTGCGCCGGGAGCGCCGCGAACACGAGCTCGGCTCAAAAATAAAAACGCGGCTGCTGGTTTACTTCATTGGCATCAGCTTTCTGCCAATCATTGCGATGGCAGTCTTCTCGTATCTCTTTCTCAACCGCTCACTCGAAAAGTGGTTTAGCAAACTGCCCGAGGATGTAGTCGCTGAAGCGCGTGAGGTGCAACGCGAAGCGGTGGCGTCGCAATATCGGAGCTTGCAGGAGACGGCATATTTGCTCGGCGTGGTTCTCAGCAAGCAACCGGAAGCCGAACGCCAGTCCACACTGAATCAGATGGTGGCGCGAGGAGATCTTTCGGCCGTCGAGATCGTAGATGCTGAGGGAAACCGTCTGGCACAGAGTCGCGCCACCCTCCCGTCGGAGGAAAACGCGGAGCTGGATACATTGCTTTATCGCGCGCGTGCGGCGAAAGACAACATCGACGAATCGCTCGTTGATGGGCGCGGATTCGATATCGTCACCGCCCCACTTTCACCAAACCAGTTTTTAATTCTTGCGACTGCGCGCCGGAGCAGCAGCGATTTTAACAGCACGATTAGCGGGTCACAGAGTGAGTACCAAAAGCTTGTTGCTCGGCAGCGGAAGGTCCGCTGGCTCGGAATTTCCACACTTGGCCTGATGACACTCATGCTGCTGTTTGTCTCGAGTTGGGTGGCAATCTATCTGGCGCGAGGCATTGCGACGCCGATCAAGAGTCTTGCCGAAGCCTCGAACGAAATTGCCCGAGGAAATTTGTCGCACCGAGTGATTCCAGGGGCTGAAGATGAATTGGCGTTGCTGGCCCACTCCTTCAATCAGATGACAGCGCAATTGGAAGAGAACCGGCGACGCATCGATGCCGGTTCAGCGGAGCTACGTGACAAGAACTTTGCACTTGAGGAACGACGAAATTACATCGAGACGGTATTGCAGTCGTTAACTACCGGCGTCGTTTCGCTCGATGAAGAGAATCGGGTCACGACCATTAACCCAGCGGCAGCAAGAATGCTTCGCCTGAGCCGCTCGCAACTCGATAACTCCTTACGACTGGATCAGTTACTCGGAACCGAAGACCGCATCGTTTTGGAGAGGTTGCTGCGCCGGGCGCGTCGCACCGGACACTCAACCGAGCAGGGGCAATTAACCGGAGCAGGGGCAGTCGAAAGCGGCTCCCTTCCCGTTGCCCTCACCGCGACAGCGCTGCACGATCCCAAGGTAGTTCAAGGTTCGGGCCAGGGAGTTGTGTTTGTGATTGAGGATCTTTCAGAGCTGCTGGCCGCTCAACGCGCTGCCGCCTGGAGTGAGGTGGCCCGTCGCATGGCTCACGAGATCAAGAATCCCTTAACGCCAATCCAGCTTTCGGCTGAACGAATCGCCAAGAGTTTTCATCGCAACGGCGCCGGGCAAAATGCGAACGGTTCAAAACAGAATGGAAGCGGAACCGCGGCAGGAGAGGCCGGGAGCGCGGGGGCACGTGAAGCGAGTCCAATCGCGAGCGTCATCGACGAGTGCACCGAAACGATCACGCGAGAGGTAGCCGGCTTGAAAGCGATGGTAGACGAGTTTTCTCGCTTCGCTCGTTTGCCACTGGCGCGACTCGAGCCTGCCAATCTTAATGAGATCATTTTGAACGCCGTGGCGTTATACGAAGAGCGCCTCAACGGAGTCGAGTTAAGGACTAAGCTTGATCCCCAGGTGCCGGTTGCCTCGCTGGACTCGGAACAGTTGCGACGCTTGTTCGTGAATCTAATCGATAACGCCCTCGCGGCCCTCGTCAACGTTGTTGATGAGCGCACCGTGACCGTGGAAACGAAGTATGACAGCGCGCGGGGATTGTTGATCGCTGAGGTGACAGACACGGGACAAGGTATTCTAGCGTCGGATTTTGCGCGTCTGTTCCAGCCGTATTTTTCCACGCGGGGCGGTGGCACCGGGCTGGGGCTCGCGATTGTGCAACGAATCGTGCTTGAGCATCACGGACGCATTCGCGCCGAAGCAAATATTCCCCAGGGTGCTCGGTTCATTATTGAAATTCCACTCAGAACTTAGGACTTAGTGCTTTGTACTTTGTTCTTCTATCCCATCTTGAGTGTTCTCTTTGTGACTCAAACACCGCCGCACGAACAAAGAACAAAGTTCAAAGCACCAAGCTCAAGACGATTTCCGTCGCAAGAAAATTTTTAAGTTAATCGATAATGGATTCAATTCTAATAGTTGATGACGAGCGTGGGATACGCGACACGCTGCGCGCGGTGATGGCCGACGAAGGTTTCGCTATCGATGCCGTCGCCAGCGGTGAGGAGTGTTTGAAGGCCGTCGAACGACGTGCCTACGACTGCATCCTGCTCGACGTGTGGCTGCCGGGTATCGACGGTCTCGAGACCCTGAAGCAACTTCGGGAGACCGGGGCGGATGCAGCCGTGGTGATCATCTCGGGACATGGAAACGTTGAAACCGCCGTTCGCGCCACCAAGCTAGGCGCTTTTGATTTCATCGAAAAACCTCTCTCGATCGAGAAGACAGTCTTAACGGTGCGTAATGCGTTGCGGCAGCGGCGGTTGGAATTGATGAATGCCGAGATGGCGGCCGAACTCGCCAAAGAGCACACGCTCGTCGGCGATTCGGTGGCGATGCGGGCCTTGCGCAAACAAATCTCGATTGTTGCGCCGACAGATGGTCGCGTTTTGATCTACGGGGAGTCGGGAACAGGAAAAGAGTTAGTAGCACACGCGATTCACGCAAAGTCGGCGCGAGCTTCTGCTCCGTTCGTCGAAGTGAATTCGGCGGCGATCCCCGAGGAGTTAATTGAGTCGGAATTGTTTGGGCATGTGAAAGGATCGTTTACGGGGGCGACGGCAGCCAAAAAAGGAAAGTTTGAATTGGCAGATGGCGCCACCTTGTTCCTTGATGAGGTCGGCGACATGAGCGCGAAGGTTCAGGCGAAGGTATTACGCGTACTCGAGGAACAGCGGTTCGAAGCGGTAGGGAGCGGAACGGCAATCAGTGTCGATGTGCGAGTGATCGCCGCGACCAACAAACGTCTCGACATGGAGATCGAGCAGGGAAAGTTTCGCGCGGATCTTTTCTACCGTCTCAACGTTATACCTTTTGAACTGCCGCCCCTCCGCGAACGACCTGAAGATGTGCCGTTGCTGGTTGAACATTTTAACCATCACTTCTCGGTGCCTTACGGAAAGTCTCCTAAGGAGTTTTCGCCGGAAGCGATTGCGGAATTGCAGAGCTATTCCTGGCCAGGGAATGTAAGGGAATTACGAAACACGGTGGAGCGCGTGGTAATCATGCATCCGGGCACGAAAGTCGCGGCGAATGATTTGCCGGTTGGCGGAAAAGCCGAAGCGCCTGTAGCTTCGTTTCGGTTTCCCTCCTTTAAGGAGGCGACAGACGCTTATCATCGCGCCTTCATCCAACGAAAGCTGGAAGAAGCGGAGGGAAACGTTTCCCGGGCGGCCGAGTTGATGGGTGTGGATCGCAGCCATCTTTACCGGCGCATGCGAACACTCGGGATTCAAGTTCGCGGCGAGCGGGCCTCATGATCGCGCTGCCTGCGCTACCTCAGCAACTTAAGTAAGCTCGAGAAAGTGGAGCGAAAAGAAATGCAAAAACTCACGATTTGTGTCCTTTTAATGTTGGTGCTTAGCACGCTGGGCACCACTGCTGCGCAAAATGCATCAAAGCGGATGCTGGTCGGGAATCTGAACCGCAACTTTGACGGATGTGGCTGTTTTTTCAAATTTCGCGGCACTCGGAAGAATTCGCCGAAAGTAATGTTTGCGGAGTTTGGTCAGAATAACGCCTGGATGAATATTGACGGTCGGGATGTGCAGCTCAAATTGGTAAAGGAGATTAGGGGCGAGAGGGAACGCGTGGGTAGTAATTGGACGAGAACCATTGCAGTACGCGACATCTCAGTTACGAGCACCTATGTGGCAACTCGCGTCTGCGCGCCAAATGATGAGACTTGTGAGTCGACTGATTACGACGCAACCTTTGTTGTCAAAAAAGGGCGGAGAAGCCAGACAGTGCGAGCTTTTGGTTGGTGCGGATGCTGAAATGAGCGCGTCACACTTGCGCGCGGGCTAAACACGTAAAGGAGCACCGCGGCCAGATTGTTTGCGTTGACTTAAAGGCGCGGATGCCGTATCAGTTATGAAACACGCAAGAATGCGTGTTCTTATTGTTTCGAGAGGAATTATGGACTTTACGACTAAAGAATTATTGAAACGATATGCAAAGCTGGCCATCGGTCAGCCCTTTGCACCAGTGTTGCTGAATATACTCGTGACTTCGGTTTGCGATATGCGCTGCACGCACTGCTTCTTTACCGATGAGCTCGACGACCGTCCGCGCAAGAAGCTGCAGATGAAGACGCACGAGATCGAACAGATCTCCGAGACCCTCGGTGGCAACCTTGGCGTGTTGATCCTGGCCGGCGGCGAGCCTTTTACCCGCAAGGATCTTCCGGAAATTGCGAAAGCGTTTTACACCAATAACAGGTTGGAATCGATCTACATCATGTCTAACGGTCAGATTCAGAAGCGAATCTTTCCCGACGTGACTCGTATTCTCGAAGAGTGTCCGAATCTGAACGTGACGGTAGCGCTCGGCATTGATGGCTTGAAAGACCAGCATGAAAAGATTCGCCAGAAACCGGGCTCGTGGGACATCGCGATCGACACAGCGCGGCAACTGCAGACAATTAAGAAAGATCATCCGCAGCTCGATGTGCAAACGTGTACCTGCTTCATGAATTCAAATCAGGACACGATCTTCGAGTGGTACGACTTCCTGAAGTATGACCTGAAGCCCGACAAAGTTAATTTCAACTACATTCGTCCGCCCTCAGCGGATCCGGTGGAGCTGGAGATTGACCACTCGCGCTACGCGAAACTGGCGACGATGATTGATGACGATTCGCGACACGCCGCTCTGAAAAACAACTACGGCGGCAAGGCTGGATTTTTCAAGGCCGCGATCGACATCTACATGCACGGTTTGATTGCCAAGACCCAGGAAACGCAACAGGCGCAGATGACCTGTTACGCGGGAACAGCCGGCGGCGTGATTTACGATGAGGGAACTGTTTCTTCCTGCGAGAACCTCGCGCCGATCGGAAACCTCCGCGATTTCAATTGGGACTTTCAGAAGCTCTGGCTTTCACCGGCCATGAAGGAGCGTCGTAAGAAAGCTGCTGACGGATGTTTCTGCACGCACGAATCGAATAGTTATTACCCTTCGTTGGCGTTTAATCCGACGCACTTGATCCAGATTAAAAAGCTGGAGCGTGAAATGAAGAAGGCGCGCAAGGAAATGGATCGGCTAGGCGCGGAAGTAGATGGCGTAACGGTGCGAGCCTAGGCATTCCCGATTGCCAATTGGCGATTGCCGATTCGAATCAACTGACTACTGACTACTATTACAATGCTTCGATCCCGCGGACCAAAAATTCTAATAATTTCATCAGACACCGGCGGTGGCCACCGCTCGGCGGCGGCAGCTATCGTCGCGGGAGTGCATAAGTTTTTTGAAGGACAGTCGTATGC